>DASYUQ010000053.1 GCA_036001065.1 Candidatus Methylomirabilota bacterium | reverse complement strand
TTTGGAGCGGCCGACCGGATTCGAACCGGCGACGTCCAGCTTGGGAAGCTGGCATTCTGCCACTGAATTACGGCCGCCCGGCGCCTCCTATTCTACTACTGCCCGAGCCCGCCACTGGCCGTCGTCGAGGGTCAGGTCGTCGGCCGCGACGCCGGCTCACTTGCCGTCCCGTAGCGACATCCACACCCCCACCAACTGTTCCGAGGAGAGCGCCTGGAAGTTCACCCGCTTGCTCAAGCCGTACAGATCCATCTGCTGGTAAAGCGGCAGAACCGCGCCCTCGTCCAGCATGAGCCGTTGGGCCCGCGCGTAGGTCTCCAGGCGCCGCTTCGGATCGATGGAGGTCTGGGCCTCGTCGATCATCCCATCGAAGTCGGTGCTGTAATGATTCGCCAGCGGGTTGCCCGAGCGCCACACGGGGGACAACGTGCCGTCGGCGTCCCAGGTGGTGTTTCCCCAGCCGATCAGGTACATCGGGCTCGCCTTGTGGACGAACACCATCTGGTTGAGATATGTGGTCCATTCGAAGGTGCGCACCCGCGCGCGGATGCCGGCCTTGGTGAGCTGCCCGGCCACCGCCTCCGACACCTCCTTGTCCTTGAGGTACCGGCCATCGGGCGAGTTGAAGGTCAGCTCGATTCCCCCGGGAAAGCCGGCGTCGGCCAGGAGCTTCCTGGCCCGATCCGGGTCGAACTTCACGGGTTGGAGCGTCCGGTCGAAGCCGAAGTGCTTGCCCGTGAGCGGCGTGGCGGTGCGGATGGCCTGGCCCTCGAGCACGGTCTTGATGATCTCGTCGGGGTTGACGGCGGCGATGATGGCCTGGCGGACGCGCTTGTCCCTGGTGGGCCCCTCGACGGGCCCGACCGGCTTGTTGCTCGAGTCGAACTGATAGGTATAGATCGGGATGAAGATGGTCCGGACGCTGGGCGCCTTGGACACGTAGAGCTTCGGATGCCTCTCGATGATGGTCAGCAGGTGCGGCGGGACGTTGACCGCGATGTCGACCTCACCCGACTGTAGCGCGGCCACCCGAACCGCGTGCTCGGGGATCGGGCGGAACACCAGTGTCTTGACCTTGGGGGCCCCGCCCCACCATTGCTCGTTGGCCTCCAGCACGATCTGCTCGTCCTTGATCCAGCGGCCGAACCGGTACGGCCCGGTCCCGACCGGGTTCCGGTCGGCGAAGACCTTGTCCTTCCCCTTGAAGTGCCTGGGCGCCATGATGGCGCCCCGGAGGGCGAGCTGGTTCTCCAGCGTGGGGAACGGCTTGCTGGTCACGACGCGCACGGTGTACCGGTCCACCACGTGCACCGAGGAGACCAGCCGGAAGTTTCCAGCCTGGCGATTCTTCAGCTCGGGGTCGCGCAGGCGGTCGAGGCTGAACTTGACGGCCTCCGCGTCGAACTCCTCGCCGTTGTGGAACCGGACGTTCTTCCGGAGCTTGAACTCCCACGTCGTCGGATTCACCATCCTCCACGACTCCGCCAGCCACGGGATGATCTTGAGATCCCGGTCGCGGAACAGCAGCGTGTCGTAGATGTTCAGGAGCACGTTGTAGGCGGGCGTCTCCTCGTGCCACTGCGGATCGAGCGTCGTGGGATCGACACCCTGGGCGATGACCACCTGACCCGCGGGGGCGGCGGCGACCGCCAGCGGCAGGAGCAGGACGAGCGAGAGGGCCAACCAGGTTCGCCAGCCGATCATCGGAAGCCTCCTCGGGGGCACGCGGTCGGTAGATAGCGACCGCCAGGTGCCCGTACTCTATGAGTGGCCGCCGCACGAGTCAAGGTAGGCGAGCGCCTCCTCGCGCGTCCTGACGAGCCCGAGGTCCTGGGCTTCGCGCGCGCGCGCCAACAACCGGCCCACCTCGGGCCCGGGGCCGAGCCCGAAGCGCTCCATCACGTCCCCGCCTCTCACGAGCGGCGGCGCGGCCACCGCCCGCCGCTGCACTTCCCAGCCGCCGAGCAGCTCACGGATGAGCGTCGCGCGCCGCCACACGCGCAGGGGCGACTCCCCCCGGACGGCGGCGGCGTCGACCAGCGCCAGCAGCAGCAGGTCGCGCGTCTCGGGGCCGAGATCGCGATAGAAGCGGTAGCGCGCCCGGTTCGTCACCGCCCCCGCCCCGGCCAGGTGCATGGGGCGGAGGTGGTGGCGGACCAGGCGCGCCAGCACGGTCGTGACGGCCTCGGGCAGGCGCAGGCGCTCGCCGATCGCGCGGACCCGGACGGCGCCCAGTACGTCGTGCTCGAAGAAGCGCACGTGGCCGTCGATCGTGCGGCGCGTCTGGGGCTTGGACACGTCGTGGAGCAGCGCCGCCAGCTTGAGCGTGTGGGCGCGCTCGATCCCGCCGCCCAGCGGCTCGCGCAGGTGAGGGGCCAGCTCGTCCCCGAAGGGCTCGAGCCGCTCGCTGCCCGCCACCACGAGATCGGCGGCCGCGACGGCGCGCAGCGAGTGCTCGAGCACGGAGAACCGGTGCGGCGCCGGCTGGGGCGTGCTCCGCATCGGCTCGACCTCCGGCAGCACCACCGGCAGCAGGCCGAGCCGATCCGCCCGGCGGAGCGCCCGCGCGGTCTCGGGAAGGGCCAGCAGCGCGATCAGCTCGTCGCGAATTCGCTCCGCCGACACCCCGGCCAGCGCCGGCGCGACGGCGACGACGGCCCGGGCGGCGCCGGGCGTGAGCCGCAGGCCCAGCGCGAGCTCCAGCCTCACGCTCCGGAGCGCGCGCAGCGGGTCGTCGGCCAGCGCGCCGCGGCTCGCTGGGCGGAGCCGGCGCGCCCGGAGATCGGCCAGCCCGCCCGTCGGATCGACGATCGGTGCCCGGCCGCGGCGGAGGAGCTCGCCGAGGGGGACGGCCAGCGCGTTGACCGTGTAGTCGCGGGCGGCGAGGTCACCCTCGAGCGTCGACGCGCGGAAGTCGGTCAGGTCGAGCTGGTAGCCGAGGGCCAGCACCCGCGCGGCCCCCCGCTCGGCGTCGAGCAGGACGAACGCGCCTGCCAGCCGGCCGGCGACCCGACGAGCCAGGTCGACCGCGCCCGCCGGCACGGCGACGTCGAGATCCCGGGAGAGCGGGCGACCGAGCCAGGCATCGCGCACGGCGCCGCCCACCAGTGCGGGCGTAACCCGTCGCCCGCTGGTCGCGGCCACGGCGCCCAGCAGGCCGATGTGGGAGGGTGCCAGGCGCTCCAGTCGAAGCTCCGCCATGCTAGATCCCCTGAGCCATCATAGGCCCGCCCCGGGGGGCCCAGCCGCCGGCCGCCCGGCGGCTCGCATGGACGGAGTCGTTGCTGTCCGGAAGTCCGATGCCGGGATCGGGAAGCGGTGCGCGGGCCCCGCGCCCACCCTACCCGATCGCGATCCCGCGCTCGGTGATCCGGTACTCCACGATCTCGTCACTCATCGCGCTGCCCCGGTGCTTGACGACGCAGAGCATGCGGGCCAGGCGGCCGCCCACCCGCTCGCTGCCCATGACGAGGATCGTGTTGGCGGTGGCGCCCACGTCGCCCGTCGCGACCTTGCGCGCGATCAGGTCCTCCAGGCGCGTCTCTTCGGTCGTGACGAGCAGCAGCGTCGTGATGTGGGTGTGGTCATAGCGGTGGGCGTCGATGAACGGCCGATGCTTCCACACGGGCAGACAGATCTCCATCCCGAGGGTCTCGGCCTCGCGGTGGATGATCGTGCGGTACACTTCGTCGAACATGAAGACCTGGATGGAGTCCGCGGGGGAGTCCATGGGCTCGAGGCCGTCCACGACGACGCGCCGGGTGCTGGCGGCGAAGTGGAAGTACATGAACGGCCGGACGGTATACAGCGCGTGGTTGTAGGCAGCCTTCCAGTTCCAATCGAACTCCCGATCGCCGTCGGGCGTCGGCACCTGGAAGTCACGCGCGCGGCCCACCCAGTGGAGCGCGTTCGAGTAGAAGGCTTCCCGCTGCTGGGCGGGCGGGTACGGATCGGCCATGGGCGTGACCGTGTGCGTCCAGGGCGTGAGCCTCCAGTCGAAGAGGCGTGCCGCGTACGCGTCGTGCTGCTGGGAGTCGCCGCGGCCGTTCATGTCCAGCACGATGCCCCGCGCGCCGTCGGCCGCCAGCCCGCGGTGGGCGAAGGTCAGGCCCAGATGCGTCTTGCCGATGCCGGTGGCGCCGCAGGCGACGGTCAGCGTGCCGGGCAGGAGTCCGCCGCCCAGCATGTCGTCGAGCTTGGGCAGCCCCGTGGAGACCCGTGTGGTCATGGGCGTGGATTCTACACTATCGTCCGACTCACCCCAGCGGACCCGACTGGTCTGAGGCGCGGGCGAATCGTCCCTTGGTGGCGAACTGCTTTTCGTAGAGCGCGCGCAGCTCGGCGAGCGTCGTCGCCTGCCCGGGAGCTTTGTCGTCGCGGATGCGCTTGATGCGCGCGAAGCGGAGGGCGAGCCCCGACGGATAGGTCGGGCTCTTCTGGATCTCGTTGTACTCAACCTCGACCACGATCTCCGGCCGGACGCGCACGGTGTAGCCGTCGTCGCTCAGGGCGAGCGCCCACAGGCGCTCGGTCATGGCCGCGAACTCCTGATCGGTCAGCCCCTTGAAGGTCTTGCCCACCTCCGCCCACCGCTCGCCGTCGCGCACGGTGAGGTGGTAGTTCGAGAGCCATCCCACTCGACGACCCGATCCCCGGTCGGCGGCGACGATCACACAGTCGATCGTCTCCACGGCCTTGAGCTTGAACCAGCGCTTACCGCGGCCGCCTGGCTCGTAGGCGCTGCGCGGATCCTTGGCCATGACGCCCTCGTGCCCCGCGGCCAGCGCGCGACTCCGGAACGCACGCGCTTGCTCCACCGAGGTGACGACGGCGCGCTCCGCCAGATAGCGGCCGCCCGTCACGCGCACCAGTGCCTCCCACCGCACCGTGTAGGGCTGGTCGATGAGCGGACGGCCCTCGGCGACGAGGCAGTCGAAGAAGTACAGGGCCAGCGGCATCTGCACCATCAGCGTCTCGACATCGTGCACGCGCCGGAACCGGCGCATGAGCTCCTGGAAGGGCAGCGGGCGGCCGGCGCCGTCGAGCGCGACCACCTCACCGTCCAGGATGAACGGCGCCAGGCCGAGATCGCGTCGTGCGATGGCGACGATGTCCGGCAGGCTGCGGGTGACGTCGCTGAGGCGCCGGCTCCAGACGGCAATCCGATCGCCGTCGCGGTGCAGCTGGATCCGCGCGCCGTCGTACTTGTACTCGAGGGCCGTGCTGCCGCCGTGCGCGGCCAGCACGTCCTCGAAGTCGACGGCCAGTTCGGCCAGCATCGGCAGCAGCGGCACGAACAGTCGCGATTGCGCCGCGGTGAGGGCGTCGGCGCCCTGGCCGAGCGCGAGCGTGGCCACCGCCGAGAGATCGCCGAGCAGGAGCGCTGCGCGGCGGGCCGCCGACGGGTCGGCGCCGCAGGCTTCGGCGATCGATTCCAGAATGAGGCCGTCCGACACGCCCGTGCGCATCTCGCCGCCGATGATCCGCCCGAGCACCTCGCGCTCGAGGTCGGAGGCCCGCCCGGCCAACGTCCCGAGCCGCTCGTCCCGGAGACGCCGCACGCCCGGCCCAGCGGCCTCGGCGACGGCGGCGAAGGTGGCGGCGACCTCGGCCAGCGTGAGGGGGGGGCTGCCGGCCACACCCCGGGGCGCCGGTAGGCCACGCACGTTGAGCGCGCGGGGATCGGAGGCGGGAAACGGGCGCCCCGTCAGGAAGGCCACCGCGGTGCCCACCTCGGCGGTCGGGAGGGCCCGAAGGTAGTCGGCCACGAGCCGCCGCTTGCCCAGGCGCCCGGGGGTCCGCGCCAACCGCTGACAGAGCACCGCCAAGTCCGCAAGCGAGCCCACGTCTCCATTATTGACTTGATCAGCGCGCGGGACCTACGCTCAGGGCATGCGTCAAACCGTCTTCTATGACGCCGAATCGCAGGTGGCGGGGGCGGCGGCGACTCTCCTTTCGGACGACTTCGACGTGCGCCCGCTCCCCTGGGGCGCGCGGCCCCCCGCCACGAGCCCGGCCGTGCTCTTCATCGACGGCGGCTTCCGGCATCCAGCGCCGCTGGAACACGTTCACGCGATCGCGCTGGTCGACCCCCGGGCCCCCGGGCCGTGGCCGGATCACTGGTATGCGCTGTTGCCGTACGGCGTGGGCCGGTCGGTCCTGGCCCGCGTGGTGGCCAACGCATTCGCCGACCTCGAGGCCACGGACGAGATCAAGCGGCTCGGGCGTGAGCTGTCCGAGCTGAACGCCATCGGCATCCGACTCTCGGCCGAGCGCAACCCCGACACGCTGCTCGAGCTGATCCTCACCAAGGCCCGCGAGATCACCGAGAGCGATGCCGGCTCGCTCTATCTGGTGGAGGATGCGCCCGACGGCGTGCGCCGCCTCTTCTTCGCGCTGGCCCAGAACGACAGCATCGAGGTCCCGTTCCGGGCGGTCACGCTGCCCCTGACGCATGCCAGCGTGGCCGGCCACGTGGCGCTGACCGGGAAGGCCCTGAATCTCGAGGACGCCTACCGTCTGCCGCCGGGCTCGCCGTTCCAGATCAACCGGTCGTTCGACGAGCAGGTCGGCTATCGCACGCAGTCGATGCTGGTGGTGCCGATGCGCACGCCCCAGGGCGAGACGATCGGCGTGCTCCAGCTCATCAACTGCAAGCCCGGCTTTACCGGCCGCTTCACGGGGCCGGAAGACGTCGAGCGCCGCGTGCGGCCCTTCAGCCCCCGCTACGAGACCCTGGCCGAATCCCTCGCCTCGCAGGCCGCGGTCGCCCTGGACAACAGCCGTCTCTACCAGAGCATCCGGCGACTGTTCGAAGGCTTCGTCGGCGCCGCGGTGACGGCGATCGAGTCCCGCGACCCGACCACCTCCGGCCATTCTTTCCGCGTCGCCGAGCTGACGGTGGGCCTCGCCGAGGCGGTCGACCGCTGCCGGCGGGGGCCCTACGCGACCACCCGCTTCACCGCCGATCAGATGATGGAGCTCCGCTACGCCGCGCTCCTCCACGACTTCGGCAAGGTGGGCGTGCGCGAGCACGTGCTGCTCAAGGCCAAGAAGCTCTATCCCGGCGAGCTGGACCGGATCCGGCAGCGGGTGGCGGTGATCCGACGCGGGCTGGAGCTGCGGTGCGCGCGCCAGAAGCTCGACTACCTGACCGGGAAGGGGCGCCGCGGATACGACAAGTACGCGGCGACTCTTGACGCGGAGCTGGCGGCGCACCTCGCCGAGCTGGACGAGAGCCTCCGGCGCATCGTGCGGGCGAACGAGCCGGCCGTGCTCCCGCGCGACGTCGTCTCCCAGATCCAGCAGCTCGCGTTACACGTCTTCGAGGGCGATCAGGGCTTGCCGCAGACGCTGATCACGCCGGACGAGGCGGCGGTGCTGGCCATCTCGCGGGGCAGCCTGACGGACGACGAGGTCCTCGAGATCCGCTCGCACGTCGTCCACACTTTCGAGTTCCTGGCCCAGATCCCCTGGACCAAAGAGCTGCGGCGGATCCCCGAGATCGCGCGCTCGCACCACGAGAAGCTCGACGGCTCGGGCTACCCCGACGGGATCACCGCCGAGCACATTCCCGTGCAGTCCCGGATGATGACGATCGCCGACATCTACGACGCGCTCACCGCCTCCGACCGTCCCTACAAGCGGGCGGTGCCGCTGGACGAGGCGCTCGACATCCTGGAAGCCGAACGCCGCGCCGGGGCCATCGACGGCGAGCTGCTCGATCTCTTCATCACGGCCAAGGTGTTCGAGCGGACACTACCCCGCCAGCAGGAGTAGCACGGCGCCCCAGGCGGCGACGCCGGCTAGGGCGACGGTTGCGCGGCCGATCTCGCGGAGGACGTCCATCCTGGCTAGAACCCGCGCAGAAGCCCGATGACCTTGCCGAGGATCTGAACCCGGCGCTCGCGCGGGTTCACGACGATCGGGGCCATGACCGGGTTCTCGGGCTTCAGGACGATGCGATCGCCCTGGCGCAGGAAGCGCTTGACCGTCGCTTCTCCCTCGCCCGACTCCGAGTCGAGCCAGGCCACGACGATGTCGTTGGGTTGCGCGTCGTCCTGACGGCGGACGAGGACGAGGTCGCCGTCGCAGATGTGCGCGCCGATCATGCTCTCCCCGCGGACGCGCAGGGCGAACACGTTCTCGCCGCCCTCCGGCAGCGCGGACGGGGCGACCGGCAGGTCGCCCTCGTGGTTCTGCGTGGCCAGCAGCGGACCGCCGGCGGCGATCCGGCCCAGGATCGGTACCGGCCGGTAAGGTCCCGAGACCGGCTCGACGAGGGTGAGGGCGCGCGACGTTCGGCGTGCGCTGGACCGGCGCCGCAGCGCCCCCTTGCGCTCGAGCGCGCGCAGGTGGTCGAACGCCGCGCGCGGCGTCACGCGGAACTTCTCGCCGATCTCGCGCACGGTCGGCGGCACGCCCTGGCGGGCCGTGAAGGTCCTGATGAAATTCAGCACCTCACGCTGCCGGCTGGTGAGTTCCCGCATCATTCCCTCCCGCCCAGCTAAGATACTCAACGGATGTTGAGGGTGTCAACCCAAAAAAGGGGGGCATATCGGGCTCGGGGCGCGTGCCGGAGTAATCGCCGTTCGAGCGCGGGCTTGGCCCGCGCAATCCTTCCTGGGGGAGGCCTCGGAGGGGGCCGTAACGTCCGCCCCCTCCGACCTAGCAGCTAGGCGGGCTCCCAGGGCTCGCAGACCGGGCACTCCCGCAACCCCTGATCGCGCGCGTCGGCGAGGCGCTTGAGGTAGACGCGCTCCATTTCCGGGATCCGTGACACCCACGAGCACTCGCGGCGGTGAAACAGGCGCGAGCCACGCTGGCCGCAGTAGGGCTCCGTGCTCTCGGCCGCCTCCGTCACGGTGGTCTGCGGCGCGGTCGTCTCCGAGACCGCCTCGACGAACTGAGGCTCCGTCTCGGAGGGCAGGCTCGTCGTCGTCCCCGCACGCTCGGCGGCGGTGGAAGACGGCGGCTGGATCACCGGCTCGGGATCGTTGATGTGGAGATTCGTCTCGACGGTGGAGCGGAACTCGTCACTGGCCCGCCGGAACTCCCGCAGCGCGCGCCCGACCATGCGCCCCAACTCGGGTAGCTTCGATGGACCGAAGACCAAGAGCGCGATGACGCCGATCACCAGCATCTCTTGGAGGCCGACGTCGAACATGGCGCTAGGGTACCACGCGCCGACGGGGCGGGATCGAGCCGACCGCGAGAAGGTTGTTCCGGAAGCTGGAAGTCCTTTTCCAGGTGGCGGGGACCGGCGGGACGCCGTCCGCCTGTGCCCGGCGCTATTTAGCCGGGCCCTCCCCCGGGCACGAGAGTTGCTCGACCATCTCGGGCCGGGAGGACTGGCCCATGGTGGCGCTGCGCGTGCTCCTTTACCTCGTACTCATGTCCGGCTTGGCCGTGCGCGAGCGCTTGGCCGCCGCCTGGCGGCCCGCGCGCTAGGACGCGATGGCCTCGGGCTGCTTCGCCGGCTTCGCCTGCTTCGCCTCTCTCTCCTCGGGCGTGACGAGGCCACACTGCACGATCTTGTAAAGCAGCGCCTTGTAGCTGATCTGCAGGAGGCGCGCGGCCTTCGCGCGGTTCCAGTGCACGCGGTCGAGCACATCCTTGATCGCGACGCGCTCCGCGTCGCGGGCGGCCTGCCGGGCGATATCCTTCAGGCCGAGTACGGCCTCCGCGTTGACGGGCAGCGGCGCCGCGACGGTGACGGACGTACCGTTGTGGGCCCCGCGGTTCAGGGTCGTCAGGACTTCCTGATGCACCGTCCGCGCGGTGCCGAGCACGACGATGCGCTTGACCGCGTTTTCCAGCTCGCGAATGTTACCGGGCCAGTGATACTCCATGAAGAGCCGCACGGTGTCCGGCGGGATCTCGATGTTCCGCACGTACTGGGCGTTGAACTTCCGCCGGAAGTGCTCGACCAGCACGGGGACCTCCTCGCGCCGCTCGCGCAGCGGCGGGATCCGGATCTCGATGACGTTGAGCCGGTAATAGAGATCCTCGCGGAACTGGTGGGCCCGCATCGCGGCCTCCAGGTCGCGGTTGGTGGAGGCGACCAGACGCACGTCGGTGCCGATCACCTTCTCGCCGCCGACCCGCGAGAACTCGCCGTCCTGGAGCACGTGGAGCAGCTTGGCCTGCAGGCGCAGCGGCATCTCGCCGATCTCGTCGAGGAGCAGCGTGCCGCCGTCGGCGGCCTCGAACTTCCCCGGCTTCTGCCGATAGGCTCCGGTGAACGCCCCTTTCTCGTGCCCGAACAGCTCCGATTCGAGCAGTTCGCCGGGCAGGGCCGCGCAGTTGACCTTGAGGAACTGCTTGCTGGCGCGTGGAGAGAGCTTGTGAATGGCGCGCGCCACGATTTCCTTGCCGACGCCGCTCTCGCCGCGGAGGAGCACGGTCGTGTTCGTTCCCGCCACCTTGGCAACCAAATCGCGCACCGGCTGCATCTTGCTGCTAATGCACAGGCCCATCCCGTCAGCGCTCATCCCCGTCCCCCGATGTATGAGTCCTATTTTTCACGCCATGTCACCGCGGCTGCAGGGGATATGCCAGAAATCTACCCTGATAGTTTAGCAATGATTACAAGCACTTGTGTAGTGTCCTACCGGGGTGCCCTCCCCGGATGCTTGTAAAAATTTCCACACCAGGGGCGCTCTTTACAAAAGGAGAGAGGCTCAATGAACATCCTCATCGTCGACGATGAACCCCAAGTGGCCGAGGTCCTGGCCAGGTCGCTGGCCCGGGAGGGCCACAAGGCGAGCGTCGCGCATTCCGGGGAGGAAGCGCTGCGCCGGCTCGGCATGGAGGAGCCCGATGCGCTCTTTCTGGATGTCTCGATGCCGGGCATGAACGGCCTGGACGTCCTCGCCGAGGTCAAGCGCCGCCGGCCGGGCCTGCCCGTCGTGGTGATCACCGGTCACGCGACACCGGACGAGGTCGACGCGGTCAAGCGCCTGGGGGCCATCGACGTCATCGAGAAGCCGGCACCGCTCACCTATTACCAGCTGGCGCTGAAGCGGCTCGACCCTCGTGCGTCGTAGAAGGGCTATCGGGCGCCGGCCGCGGTGTGATAGAGATCGCGCCGTGCGACGCCTTCAGGGACTCCCGGCCTGGGCCGGCGTGATCGTCGCGTGTGTGATCGGACTGGCCGCTCCGCCCGCCTGGGCCCAGGCCACCCAGCGTCCCCCGGATCCGAAGCAGCTCGAGGGGCCACGGCGCGTTCCCCTCACGTTGACGCCGACGCTGACGCTGGAGGAGGAGTACAACGACAATATCCTCCTCAACAACAACGACAAGCGCTGGGACTTCATCACCCGCTTCACGCCGGGCCTGGCCCTCGAGGTCGAGCGGCCCATCTACCGCCTCACCGCCGCCTACAGTTTCTCCGCCCAGATCTTCGCGCGGGAGTCGAGCCTCAATCGCGCCTTCGACGTCCACAACTTCATCCTCGATGGCTTCTATCGCGCCAGCCCCCAGCTGACCCTGATCCTGAGCGACACCTTCACCTTCACCACCAGCACGAACCTGCTCGGAACCGAAGGCGTCGCCACCGGCCGCAGCCGCGGTTTCAGCAACGCGCTGTCGGGAGGGGCCGCCTGGCAGTTCGATCCGCGGACGACGCTGCGGGGAGGCGCGTCGTGGACAGTCCTGCGCTTCGACCGGAGCGAGCTCCAAGATTCGGATGTCTATCGCGCCGACGTGGGCCTCGACCGGGCCATCACACGCCGGCTGACCGGTACGCTCGGCTACGAGTTCGGCTTGCTCGACATCGAGCGCGAAGAGGAGGTGACGAGCCACACGCCGCGGCTCGGCCTCAGCTATCGCTTCACCGAGACGCTGACGGGCTCCGTCGCCGGGGGCCCGACCTTCGAGGTCACCGACAGCGGCACTCGGGTGACGCCGGCGGTCACTGCAAGCCTCCGCCAGCGGCTCAAGGGGGGGGCCCTCGGCGCCGACTACAGCCGCACGGTCGGCACCGCCGCCGGCCTCGGCGGTACCACCGTCAACCAGTCGGTGGGAGCCTCCGCGCTGCTCACCACCCTGATGAAGGGGCTGACCGTGGAGTTTGGACCGCGCTACTCGATCGCAAAGTCCGACGACGACCGCATCGACGTGAAGAGCTTCAGCCTGCCGCTGTCGGCCACCTACCGGTTCACCAGATGGCTGGCCCTGGTCGCCTCGTACCAGTTCTTCCAGCAGCGGTCCCACAGCCGCATCACCGACGTGGCGGGGGCGTCGCTCGCCAACGACGTCGATCAGAATCGCATTTCCATCGGGTTGCAGTTCGGATATCCGATCCGCTTCGACTAGCTGTCTCGTTCCTGCAACGGATTCCCCAGGGCCCGTGTAGCCCCTTCCCGAATTCGCCTGAAATTTGCGTCAAGAGAATGGCGCCGACGCGCCGATGCCTGAGCAGAAAAGGGCCATGACGACGCCGACCTGCGAAGTGTGGCAGTCGTTGGCACCCGGCTTGCGCTTAGGCGGGGGTGAACAGGTTTACAACGCCTGGCGATTTCATGACGCTTGCGCAACGGCTTGCCTGGTTCGAGGGACTGTCGACGCTGGGGATCCTCAGCTTCGCGATCCTGCTCTGGCTGCAGCCCGGGCTGGACCCGGCGACGCTCTGGGGCTTGGCGGTGCGGGCCGTGATCGTGGTGGCGGTCTGTGTCGGCTCCCTCTACTTCAACGATCTCTATAACTTCGAGACCCCGCACGACTTTCCCAGCCTGTTCGGCCGCCTGTGTCGCGCGCTCGGCTGGAGCGCGCTGTTCCTCGCCGTCACCTACCTCGTGTTCCCCGCGACGATCATCCCGGGCAACGTCGCCTCCCACGTCCTGATCGTCCTCCTGGTCGCGCTGCTGCTCACCCGAGCCGCCGTCTACACGCTCGCCAAGCGCGCGCCCTTCTCCGAGCGCGTGCTCATCATGGGTGGGGGCTCGCTGGCCTGGGAGCTGGCCCAGCAGATCCGCACGCGCCCCGACCTCGCGCTCCGGCTCGTCGGCGTTCTCGGTGAGCCGGCGGCGCCGGCGCCCGCGCCGCACCTGGGACGGTACGGCGAGGTCGCCGAGGTCGTCCGCCGCTACCGGCCGGACCGGATCATCGTCGCGGTGCCGGACCGCCGCGGCCAGCTGCCGTTGACCGAGCTGCTGGCCTGCCGCTTCCGCGGCGTGCGCATCGAGGAGGGCACGCAGGTCTACGAACGCTGCAACCAGCGCCTGGCGGTGGAGTCACTCACCCCCAGCGCGCTGATCTTCGGCGACGGCTTCCGGGTGACACCCGCCAAGCTGGCGGTCAAGCGGGCGCTGAGCGTGGTGATCGCGGTCGGCGCGCTCGCGGTGAGCGCGCCGTTCATGGCAATGATCGCGCTGCTCATCAAGCTCGAGAGCCCCGGGCCTGTCTTCTTCATCCAGGAGCGCGTGGGGCTCCACGGCCGGATCTTCCGCCTCGTCAAGTTCCGCACGATGCGCATGGCGGAAGAGCGGGATACGGTCATCCGCGACAACGCCAGTCGCGTCACGCACGTGGGCGCGGTCTTGCGGCGCTACCGGCTCGACGAGATCCCGCAGTTCATCAACATCCTGTGCGGGGACATGAGCCTGGTCGGCCCCCGCCCGGAAATGGCGCAGAACGTCGCCACCTTCTCGGCCCTCATCCCTTTCTACAACCTCCGCCACGAAGTGCGGCCCGGGCTCACGGGGTGGGCCCAGGTGAGGGCGGGCTACTCGATGAGCATCGAAGAGGTCACGCGAAAGCTCTGCTACGACCTCTACTCCATCAAGCACATGGCACTCACCTTCGACCTGAGGATTCTCTTCGACACCGTGAAGTTCGTCCTCAGCGGCAAGAGACCGGGTTGATGCAGGTCAAAGTCTTCACGCATCTGGGGAGGCCGATCCCCACCGCAGCCGGCAACGCCGGACGATCCGGGCTCGGCACGCCTTTTGCCAATCAGACTGAAGGAGTCCCATGAACGACCGGAACGTCCTGATCGTCGAGAGTGACCTCGACCAGCGGCGGCGCGTAGTCGCCCAGCTCCAGCACTGGGGGTATACCCCGGTCGCCGTCACGTCGGCCGAGGAGGCGCTGGAGACGGTGGGGCGCTTGCGCTTCGCCTTCTCGCTGGTCGCGATCCGCCTGCCGGGCATGTCCGGCATCGAGTTCCTGCGCCGCGCGCAGGGGCTCACCGATTCCGGGCCCGTGGTCATGGTGGCCGACAGCGCCCACAGCTCGCAGATCGTCGAGGCGATCCAGGCCGGCGCCGACGATTTCCTGCGGCGTCCCTACACGGCCGAAGATCTGGAGAACGCCATCAAGGGCCTGGCGGGCCGGGCCCCGCGGCAGACGTCCGCGTCGCCGGCGGCCGTCGATGAGAACGGCGCCCGCCTGGAACGCGAGCTGGGACTCCTGATCAGCCCACAGATGCGCGAGATCCAGGCCATCATCGAGCAGGCCGCCCGGGCCGACGTCACCGTGCTCATCTGCGGCGAGACCGGCGTGGGCAAGGAGCTGGTGGCGCGCGCCATCCACGCGCACTCGCCGCGCCGCCGGGCGCCGTTCGTGAAGGTGAACTGCGCAGCGGTGCCCCGCGAGCTGCTGGAGTCCGAGCTGTTCGGTCACGAGCGGGGCGCGTTCACCGGCGCCCACCAGCGCAAGCCGGGGCGCTTCGAAACGGCCGACGGCGGGACCATCTTCCTCGATGAGATCGGCGAGCTCCACCCGGCCCTGCAGGCCAAGCTGCTGCACGTCCTCCAGGACGGCGAGTTCTCGCGGGTGGGCGGCCGCAACAACATCACGGTGGACGTCCGTGTCATCTGCGCCACCAACCGCGACCTGGCCCGCGAGGTGGGGACCGGGCGCTTCCGCGAGGATCTCTTCTATCGCCTCAACGTCATCAACATCCTGGTGCCGCCGCTGCGCGAGCGGCGCGAGGAGATCCCGGGGCTGGTCCGGTATTTCGTCCAGCGCTACGCGCGCCTGTTCAACTTTCCCGAGCCCGAGATCCCCCCGGAGGCGATGGAGGCGTTCGTGCAGCACGCCTGGCCGGGCAACATCCGCGAGCTGGAGAACTTCATCAAGCGGATGATCGTGCTGCGGGACATGGCGCTGCCCCGGACGCTGGTGACCAGCCCCCCGCTTCCCGCCGTCTCCCGCGGCGGCGGGTTGGAGTCCTTCGCCACCACCAAGGAGCTCTCCCTCAAGGAGATCTCGCGGCGCGCCGTGCTCGAGGCCGAGCGGCAGGTCATCGTCCGGGCCCTCGAGCACTGCCGGTGGAACCGGGTCAAGACCGCCAAGATGCTGAAGATCAGTTACCGCGCACTCCTCTACAAGATCAAGGACATGGGCCTGAAGCAGGACTCGGCCGCGAGCTAACGGCCGACGCCGAGAGGACTCAGCCATGAGACTCGTGAAGTCGCTCGTCCTCGGATTCACCCTCGTGGTCGCCATCGGCCCCTTCACGCTGGCCGCCGCCCAGCCGCAGACCCGTCCGCCGGTCAGGCCGCAGCCGTCGCCGGCGCCGCCGACGCCGCCCCCCGCGCGCCCCGCTCCGGCGGCGCCGCCGGCCGCGTCGCCGACCACCACCCCAGCGCTGGGGGCCACCACGCCGCTGCCGTCGGACTACATCATCGGACCCGGCGACGTGCTGCAGGTCTCCGTGTGGAAGAACGAGACGCTTTCGCGCGTCGTCCCCGTCCGTCCCGACGGCAAGATCTCGATGCCGCTGCTGCACGACATCCACGCCGCCGGCCTGTCCGCGATGCAGCTCCGCGACAAGATCTCCACGGCGCTCGGCGAGTTCCTGCCGAACCCGGAGGTGTCCGTCAGCGTGACCGAAGTCCACAGCATGCGCGTGTCCGTCCTCGGCGAGGTGCAGAAGCCGGGCGTCCTCGAGCTGCGCGGCATTACCACAGTCCTCGAGGCCATCGCCATGGCCGGCGGGTTCCGCGACTTCGCCTCGCCGAGCAAGATCACGATCATCCGGACCGACGGCAATGGTCAGACGCAGAAGCTCCGCTTCAACTACAACCGGGCGGTGTCCAACTCCGGCGACGAGCAGAACCTGGTGCTCAAGCCGGGTGACGTCATCGTCGTCCCCTAGGCGAGCCAGGCCATGACGACTCAACCGAACGGCAACACCGACACCGCGCGCGGCCTCGGGCTGGCGTCCGTGATCGAGGTGGTGCGCCGGCGTCGCACACTGGCGCTCCTGCCCTTCCTCTTCGTGCTGACGGCGGCGGCCTCGCTCGCCTTCTTCCTGCCCGGGCTCTGGACGGCCCGGGCGGTGGTCCTGGTCGACCGCCAGCAGATCCCGGAATCGTTCGTCAAGCCGACAGTCACCGGCGACCTCGATGGCCAGCTGCTCACGCTGAGCCAGGAGATCCTCAGCCGGCCGCGCCTGGCCAGGATCATCGAGGAGCTCGATCTCTACCCCGGCCTGCGTCGGTCCCACTCGATCGACGACGTGGTCGAGCGGATGCGACGGGACATCCGCCTCGACTTCCAGGGCGACGCCAAGAGCCGCGGCCGGGGGGAGCCGAGGACGGTGGCGTTCAGCGTGGCCTACTCGACGACCGACCCCCGCACCTCGATGGTCGTCGCCAACAAGCTGGCCGGCCTCTACGTCGACGAGAATCTCAAGTTCCGCGAGAAGCAGGCGGCCGGCACCTCCGAGTTCCTGGAGACCCAGCTGGACGAAGTGCGCGCTCGCCTGCAGGAGCAGGAAAGACGCATTGCCGACTACAAGGCGCAGCACATGGGCGAGCTGCCCGAGCAGCGCGAGGCGAATCTGAGGACGCTGGAGCGGCTGCAGCAGCAGCTGCAGCTGGCTCACGAAAGCGGCCGGCGCGCCAACGAGCGCCGCCAGCTCATCACCCGTAGCCTGGCCGAGATCGACCAGACCAGCGGGCTGGCCAGCGCCGGCGCCAGCGGCCCGAACGTGACCCCGACCGAAGCCGCCGCCGCGCGCCTGAGCCTCCTCAAACAGGAGCTGGCCCAGATGCAGACCCGCTACACCGACCGCTACCCCGACGTCGTGGCCCTCAAGGACCAGATCCGGGCTCTGGAGGCCAAGGTGGCGGAGTCGCAGGCGGCGCCCGGGCCGAAGGCGGCTCCCCGGCGCGAGGGCCGGGAGCTGCGGGTGGCGCCCCAGAACCCGTACATCGTGAGTCTCCTGCAGCAGCTCGATCAGGCCAACGTCGAGGCCAAGACCACCGGCGAGGAGGTCGCCGCGCTCAACCGGCAGATCGGGTCCTACCAGCGCCGGATCGAGAACACGCCGCGGCGCGAGCAGGAGCTGGCGCTCATCACGCGCGACTACGAGACGACCCGCGAGCTCTTCCGCTCGTTGCTGGGCAAGCGCGGCGAGGCCGGGATCGCGGCCGACCTCGAGCAGCGCCAGAAGGGCGAGCGCTTCCGCATCATCGAGCCGGCCTCCCTGCCCGAGCGCCCGGCGGGACCGAACCGCCTGCGGCTGCTCTTGATCGGGCTCGTCCTGGCCGCGGGCGCCAGCGCGCTGGCCGTCGTCTTCGCCGAGCAGGTGGACACCTCGTACCGGAGCGTGGACGAGGTCCGCGCCAGCCTGCCCGTCCCCGTGTTGTCGGCGATCCCCACGATCGCGACCGAGCGGGACCGCGCGCGCCTGGTGCGCCAGCGGCGGCTGGCGACCGCGGCCGTGGCGGTGGGGCTACTCCTGGTGGTCGGCTCGTCCTTCGCCGTGGCCCACAAGAACGACGCCCTCGTGGGCAGGCTGACGCCAGTGGACACGCTGGCCGGCAAGAGGTGAGCCGCATGTACCTCGAGTTCTACGGCCTCCGCGACGCACCCTTCAGCCCGACACCGGACCCCAAGTTCCTCTTCCAGTCCGTCCGGCACCGCGAGGCGCTGGCCCAACTCGTCTACGGCGTACGCGAGCGAAAGGGCTTCATCGTGCTCACCGGCGAGATCGGGACGGGCAAGACGACGCTGCTCCGCACGCTGCTGGAGCGGCTCGACGGCAACACGCCGGTCGCCTACATCCACAACTCCGCGCTGAGCATCGAAGGGCTGCTCGAGTACATGCTGCAGGACTGGGGCATCAAGTCCACCGCGACCACGCACGCCCAGCGCCTCTTCGAGCTGAACGAGTTCCTCATCGAGCAGCACCGGCAGGGATTGTCCCCGGTGCTGGTCATCGACGAGGCCCAGAACCTCTCGGTCGAGGCGCTGGAGGCCGTCCGTCTCCTCTCGAACTTCGAGACGACGAACCAGAAGCTGATTCAGATCCTGCTGGTCGGGCAACCCGAGCTGCGCGTCAAGCTGAACATGCTGGAGCTGCGTCAGCTCAAGCAGCGCATCGGGCTCCGCTGTCACATCGGGCCGCTGTCGCCGGAGGAGACCCGGCTCTACATCCGCCACCGGCTGCGCGTGGCCGGCGCCGCCGACCCCGGCATCTTCACGGACGGGGCGGTCCAGAAGGTCAGCGAGTACAGCCGCGGCATCCCGAGGATCGTGAACATCGTCTGCGACCACTGCCTGATCAGCGGCTACGCCGACAGCAAGCGGCGGATCGATGCGGCCATGGTTGACGAGGCGATCGAGTACCTCGAGGAGGGCGAACGGCCTCATTGGAAGCGCAAGCGCCAGGCGAGCCTCGTGCCCAGCCCGGGCGCCGTATGGGCGGCGCGCGGCGGTGTCGCCGTGCTCGTCCTGGTGTTGATCGTCATGCTGGTCGTCGCGGCGAACGCCGTCGGCTGGCTGCCGTGACCCTGAGAGCGGTCTGGCAAGCCGCAGGGCGGCCGGGGGCCATGGCCCACGCCTCCGAGGCGAACTGATGACACCTATGGGAGGACGCCCGTGAGCAAATTCTTCAAGGCGCTCGAGAACGCCGAGCGGGAGCGCGAGAGCCAACCGCGCGTCTCTCCCGCTGAACCCCGTCCGGTGGACGAGCGGACGGACGCGCCAGCGACGCCGGTCAGCGCGGCGGCGCCGCCGGCTGCTCCGCCCGCCGCCCCCGCCAAAGCATCGGTCGCCCCGGCGACGACACCGCCCTCGGCCCCCAGCCGGCCCCCGGCGCCGCCGAAGACGGTCAAGGCCGCGCCGTCCAGTCCGCACTCGCCGGCTTACGGCGCGCCGCTGGCGCGGGAGGCGGGCGGCCGCGGGTTCCAGAGCGTCCTCGAGCCGCCGCCGGCGGCGGAGCCCGGCGAGCTCGACGATCACCTGGTCAGCCTGCTGGAGCCAACCAGCCTCGCCGCCGAGCAGTACCGCACGGTGCGCCTGCACATCGAGAACCTCCGCCGGGAGCGGGACGTCCGCCTGGTGGCCATCTCTTCTCCCGCGCGGGGCGACGGCAAGACGATCTCGGCGATCAACATCGCCGGCGCGCTGGCCCAGGCGCCCGATGCCCGCGTCGCCCTGGTCGAGGTGGACGTCCGCCATCCCGGCGTGGCGCGCTATCTCGGGCTGCCCAACAGCCGCGGACTCTCGGGCTACCTGCTCGATCATGCGATGACCCTCGATGCCGTCCTCGAGCGCCCCGAGGGCGTCGGCTTCGCCGTCGTCGTCGCCGGGCCCGTCTCGTCGATGCCCTACGAGCTGCTGAAGTCACCGCGCCTGCGCGCGCTCCTCGCGGGGCTGCGGGAGCGGTTCGACTTCGTCGTCGTCGACACGCCGCCGGTGCTGCCGTCCCCGGACGTCGGGATCCTGCGCGACTTGGTGGACGGCTTCGTCCTCGTCGTGCGCGCCAACCGCACGCCGCGTGAGATGGTGCGCGACAGCCTGAACGCGGTGGGGCCCGACCGCGTGCTCGGCGTCATCTTCAACGACGACGAGCGCACGGTGGTAGAGCGCGACGGCGACGCCGCCGGCTGGCGCGCGGTCCTGGCGCTCGGGGGCTCGCGTGCCGCCTGATTCCGCCCGTTCCGTCAACGTCCTGACCGTCGACGTCGAGGAGTACTACCACGGCGTCGAGTTCACGGAAGCGCTCGGCGGCGACGGCCTGGCGCGCCTGCCCAGCCGCGTCGTGGACCAGACCGAGCGGCTGCTCGACCTCCTGGAGCGCTACCGCGCCCGCGCCACCTTCTTCACGCTGGGGATCGTCGCGCAACGCCATCCCCGCCTGGTGCGAACCATCGTCGAGCGCGGGCACGAGATCGCCTCCCATGGCTGGGACCACACGCTGCTGCCCGCGCTGGGGCCGGAGCGCTTTCGTCGCGACGTCCGCGCCGCCAAGCGCGCGCTCGAGCAGGCCTCCGGCCACGCCGTCTGGGGCTACCGGGCGCCGAACTACTCTCTCCGGCGCGACACGCCGTGGGCGTTGCCGACGCTGTACGAGGAAGGCTACGCGTACGACTCGAGCGTGCACCCCATCGCCCATGACCGCTACGGCTTCCCCGACGCTCCCCGGTTTCCCCACGTGGCCCTGGAGAGCGACGGCGTCGACTTCTGGGAGGTGCCGGTCGGCACCGCGCGCTTCGCGGGCGTCAACCTGCCCCTGGGCGGCGGCTTCTTCCGCCTCTTCCCGCTCGCACTGCTCCGCGCGGCCATCGCCAGCGTGAACCGGCGCGAGGGCCGGCCCGCCGTGCTCTACGTGCACCCGTGGGAGCTCGACCCCGACCAGCCGCGCCTTCCGATGAAGCGAATCCACCGCTTCCGCCATTACGTGGGGCTCGAGCGTACCGAGGTCAAGCTCGCGGCCCTGCTGAGCGAGTTCACGTTCACGCCCGTCGCGGCCGCCTTCGGCCAGATCCGACCGTCGCCGTCCGCGCTCGCACCTTCCGCGGCCTCCTGAGGAGCCGCGATGCGTATCCTCATCGTCTCGCAGATGACGCCATACCTGCCCTGCCACGACGGCTTCCGGGTGCTGGCCGCGCACCTGCTGCAGAACCTCGCGCGCCACCACCGGGTAGCCCTCATCGCCGCCGCTACGCCCGCGGAGACCCCCGAGCAGCAGCGGTGGCCGATACCTTTCTGCGCCTGGACCGAGACGGTGCCGCTGGCGCGCTGGTCACATCCCCTGACCGGCGCTCCCGACGAGGGCGTGGCCCGACTCCGCGCGGCGGTGCTACGCGCCCTCGAGCGGTTCGCCCCCGACGTGATTCACCTGGAGGGTGGCGTCCTGGCGCCGCTGGCGCGCGTCAACGGCGTCCCCACGGTGCTCTCGATCCACGACTCGCGCGCGCTGCGCGCGCGGGAGTTCAGGCGCCTGGCCCGCACGCCCTGGGCCTGGCTGCGGGCCGGCCTTCTGGAGCGGCGCGAGGCGGCGTGGGAGCACCGCTGGTTCGGGGCAGCCGACGCCTGCGTCGTCCTCTCCGAGGAGGATCGCACGGCCCTGGCCGGACTCGGCCTGAGCGCGCGGACCCAGGTGATCCCGACGGGCATCGACCTGCGCCAGTACGAGTTCCGCCGCGCGGGGCAGCCGGGGCGGATCGTCTTCACTGGCAACCTGGCCTGGCCTCCCAACGTCGACGCCGCGCGCCGCTTCGCGACGGTCATCTTCCCGAAGGTGCGCGCGGCGGTCCCGCGGGCCGAGTTCGTCGTGGCCGGCGCGGACCCCGTCCCCGCCGTGCGCGCGCTCGGCGCGCTGCCCGGTGTCCGCGTCACCGGCACCGTCCCCGACCTCCGGCCCAGCATCTGGGGCGCCGGCGTCTACGTCAGCCCGCTCCGCGCCGGCTTCGGGATGAAGAATAAGATCCTCGAGGCGATGGCGCTGGGGACGCCGATCGTGGCCTCCCCGCGCAGCCTCTCCGGCCTCCGGGACGTGGCGGCCGGCCGCCACCTGCTCGTCGCCGATAGCGACGACGCCACCGCCCAGGCCGTGCTCACGCTCCTGAGCGACGGCACCACCGCGGACACGCTGGCGTGCAATGCGCGGGCCCTGGTCGAGCGCTGCTACAGCTGGCCCACGGTTGCCCGTCGCTACGAGGCGCTGCTCGGCCAGGTGGCGGGGGCGGAGTCGGCGGAGGCGATGGCATGACAGTCGCGCCCTATCTCGTCGGCGTCGCCGGCGGCAGCGGCGCCGGCAAGACGGCGCTCGTGCAGGTGATCGCCGCGGCCCTCGGCCCCCCGCGCGTCGCCCTGCTGGTCCATGACGCCTACTACCGCGACCGCAGCGATGTGGAGCCGGCCGGCCGCAGACAGCTCAACTTCGACGTCCCCCCGGCCCTCGATCAGGAGCTCTTCCGCGCCCACCTGGGAGCGCTCCGCCGCGGGGACCGGATCATACCACCGCGCTACTGCTTCGCCACGCACTGCCGGCTGGAGCCGGGCGAGCCGCTCGAGCCGCGCGAGGTCGTCCTGGTCGAGGGCATCCTGCTGCTCCACGACCCGCTGGTCCGTGACCTTCTCGACCTCAGCATTTACGTGGACGCGCCCGACGGCCTCCGGCTGGCGCGTCGGATCGCACGGGACACCGCCGAGCGCGGCCGCACCGCGGAGTCCGTCCTCGAGCAGTACCGGGCGACGGTGTTGCCGGCTCACGGGCGGTTCGTGGAGCCCACGAAGGTCTGGGCCGATCTGGTCCTGATCAACACCGGGCGCCTCGAGGCCATTGCCGAAGTGGCCGCGGCAGTCATCCGGGCACGCCTGGCGCGCCGGCAGAGGGCGGCGGGGGTCCGGGCGGCGTGAACCTCGAGTTCCCTCTCTGTCGCGAGCCACGACACGAAGAACGCATCCGTCCCGCGCTCGAGGAGTGCGTCAGGTTCCTGACCCAGCACCTGCCAGCCCGGGCGCTGGTCGCCGTGGTGCTCACCGGAAGCTTCGCACGGGGTGAGGGCAGCGTGCTCCCGCTGGGCGATGCCTTGAAGGTCCTGGGCGACTTCGAGTTCTTCGTCGTCCTGACCAGCGAGCCCGAGGTCCGGCGGCGGTGCCGCCAGTTCACGGCCTGGGGCCGCGAGGCGAGCGCGGGCTTGGCCGCCCGCGGCGTCCGGGCCGAGGTCGAGTTCGGGCCCCTCGATCTCGCCTTCTTCGGGCGGCGGGCCCGGCCCTCCATCTTCGTCCACGACCTGCGCCAGCACGGTAAGGTGTTGTGGGGGCCCGGCGACGTACTGGACGCGATTCCCCCCTTCGAGCCCTACCAGATCCCCCGGGAGGACGCGCTCCACCTCACTTTCAACCGCACGATCGAGCAGCTCGCCACCTACGACCGCGTGAGCCACCTGGCGGGCGACGCGCTGCTGGATGCCTCGTACCAGCGGCTCAAGCTCACGCTGGACCTCGCCGGCTCCGCGCTCGCCTTCACGGGCACTCACACCGCTCTCTACCACCGCCGGCCGGCGGCGTTCGCGCGGCTCCTGGCGGAAACGCCGTCGCTCCAGACCCGCCTGCCTGGGACGTTCCTGGACGACCTGGAGCGCGCCGCGCGCGCGAAGATCGACCCGGCCGACCATTTCGACGGGCCCCCGGCGTGGGCCGCGCTCGAGACCCAACGCGAGTGGCTCCGCCGGCAGGCCCTCACCGCCGTGCCTGCCGTCGCCGGCCTGCTCCGCTGGGAGCTGGAGCAGCTCCTGGGCGTGAGCGACGACCTGCCACCGCTGCTGACGCGGTACGCGCGGACGCGCCCGTTCGGGCGCCGCCTGTGGGACTGGGCCAAGATCGCCCTGAACCCCATGCCAGCGCCCCTGCCGATCTCTCCCCGGAGGGCGGCGCGCCTGTTCTGGATCTCGACCCCGCGCGCGCTGCTCTACGCCGCCGGCGCCAGCGCCTATCTCGCCCTGGGACGCTCCTGCGCCGCGCTCGACGAGATCGCGCACCTGCTGCCGTTGTCCAGCGCGGTGCAGCCCCGGGACGCCGCCGGGCAGCGTCAGACTGTCGTCGCTCTGTGGCGGTGGTGCGTCCGGAACACATGAGGAGACCATGAAGCCGCCGCTCTCGATCTACGTTCTCGTCGACGCGCTGGGCTGGGAGCTGATCCGCAGCCGCCCGTTCCTCGACGACGTGCTCGTCGAAAAACGTTGGCTCGTGACCATCCTTGGCTACAGCTCGGGAGCGATTCCCAGCCTGCTCTCGGGCCGCTATCCCGGCCAGCACGGCCACTGGAACCTCTTTTACCTGGCGCCCGACCGTTCGCCCTTCCGCTGGACGCGTCCGCTGCGGAGGCTGCCGGGTCCGCTCATCGAGAACCCCCTCGCCCGGCGCATGATCAAGCGCGCCTCGCGCCGGCTGAGCGGCTACAGCGGCTACTTCTCCATCTACGACTACCCCGTGGCGCATCTCGCGCACTTCGACCTCACCGAAAAGCGCGACATCTATCAGCCGGGCGGGCTCGACTGCCGCTCGATCTTCGACGAGCTGCGCGACGCCGGCATCCGCTACGAGTGCTACAACTATCACGCGCACACCGATGCTGAGATCCTGGCCCTGGCGCCGGGGCGGGCCGCCGAGTCCGAGGCGCGCGTCCTCTTCCTCTACCTGAGCGGGCTCGACAGTTACCTGCACCTCCACGTGCACGAGCCCGACGGGGTGACGGCGCAGCTCGCCTGGTACGAGGCGGGGCTGCGGCGGGTGTGGGACGCGGCCACCCGCGCGCGCGACGACGTCCGGATGTTCGTCTTCTCCGACCACGGCATGACGCCGGTGCGATGGACCTACGACCTGGCCCGGGACGTGGCGACGCTGGGGCTGCGGGTGCCCGACGACTACCTGCCAGCCTACGACTCGACGATGGCCCGCTTCTGGGTGTGGAACGACCGGGCCCGCCAGCGCCTGCTGGACCTGCTCGCCGACCACCCGTGCGGCCAGCTCCTCGATCGCGCCGAGCTCGCGCGCCTGGGCGTGTGGTTCGAGGACGGCCGCTATTACCACCTGCTCTTCCTGATGAAACCCGGCGTCCTCGTCTGCCCCAGCCACATGGGGACGTTCCGCTTCGCGGGGATGCACGGCTACCACCCGAGCGAGCCGACGGCCGACGCCGTGCTGCTGGCCACGACGCCGATCGACCGCTCCGTGGACCACATCACGCGCGTGTACGACGTGATCCTCGACGACCTGCGGATTAAATCGGAGGTGGCCTGGGCGGCCCCCTCCGAGGCCTCCCCCAGCACCGGTGGCGCCGGCTTCGCCGGCGCTCGAAACGGCCCGACGACCGAGGCCGGCGCTCGAAACAGCCCGACCAATGACGCCGGCGCTCGAACAGGCCCGACGACCGGGGCGGGGGCTGGAACCGACCCGGCCAACGGAGTGGCGGCGTGAGGCGCATCCGTCTGATGTTCGTGCTCACCTCGCCCGCGCGGGGCGGCGTGGAAGAGGTGGTGCTGGCGCTGCTGCAGCGCCTCGACCCCGCCGAGTTCAGCCTGGCGCTGGCCGCGCCGGCGCCGCTGCTCGACGCCTTCGCCCCGGATCTCGGCCGCACGCGGGTCGACACGCTGGCCGTTCAGGCCGAGGGCTGGCTCGGGACGACCGCAGTCCGGCGGCTCGGCCGGTTCATCGACCGCGTGCGCCCGGACATCGTGAACCCGCACCTCTTCCGCTCCACCGCCGTGGCCGCGCCGCTCGCCCGCTGGCATGGCGTCCCGGCGGTCGTGGAGACCTATCACGGGCGCGAGGGATGGCGGCGCGGCGCGATCCGGGGATCGTTCCTGCCCGACCGCCTCGTCGCGCGGTGTGTGGATCGGGTCATCGCCGTGTCGGAGGCGGCGCGTGACTTCCTCACCCGGGGCAAAGGCTACCCGCCCCACAAGATCGTCGTCGTGCCCAACGGCCGGGACCTTTCCGCGTTCGCGCCCGGGCGCGACCGCGAGGCCGTGCGCAAGGAGCTGGGGTTCGATGGCCAAACGCCGGTGGTGGGCGTGGTGGGCCGGCTCGAGGCCCAGAAGGGCCACCTCTACCTGCTGGACGCCTGGCCGGCGGTGCTGGGCGAGGTTCCCGACGCCCGCTTGCTGGTGGTCGGCGACGGCAGCCTCCGGGGGGCGCTGGAGGCGCGCGCCCGCGACACGGGCCTGGCGGCATCGGTGATCTTCACCGGATTCCGGACCGACATCGCGCGGCTGCTCGATGCCATCGACGTCCTCGCGCTGCCCTCGCTCTACGAGGGCATGCCTCTGACCGCGATCGAGGCGGGGGCGATGGCCCGGCCGGTCGTGGCCACCGCGGTCGACGGCACGCCCGAGGTCGTGGGCGACGGGACCACCGGCCTGCTCGTGCCCCCGGCGGATCCCCGCGCGCTGGCCCGCGCGCTGTGCGCGCTGCTCGGCGATCCTGACCGCGCGCAGCGGCTGGGCGCCGCTGCCCGGGCGGCGGCAGTCGAGCGCTTCGATCTCGCGCGCCAGGTCGAGGCAACGGCGCGCGTCTACCGCTCCGCGCTGTCGCTCCAGCGATGACGCTCGAACTGATCTTCTGGCTCGCCGTTCTGACAGTCGGATATGCGTACGTCGGCTATCCGCTCCTGCTGGCGCTCATCGCCTGGCTGGCGCCGCCGCCGCGGCGCTCGCTGAGGTCGCGCCCGCGCCTGTCGGTCATCATCGCCGCCTTCAACGAGGCGAAGTGGATCGAGGCTAAGCTCGCCAGCACGCTCACCCAACGCTACCCGGCCGACCGGCTCGAGGTGATCGTCGTCTCCGACGGATCCACCGACGGAACCGACGAGATCGTCCTGGGCTGTCCCGACCGGCGCGCCAGGCTCATCCGCCAGGAGCCGCGCGCCGGCAAGTCCGCCGCCCTCAACCGCGGCGTGGCCGCCGCCACGGGCGAGATCTTCGTCTTCACGGACGCCAACGCTCTGTTCACCCCCGAAGCGCTGACGCGGCTGACCGCGCTCTTCGACGACCCGCGCGTCGGACTCGTCAGCGGCCAGGGGCTCTACGGGACGGCGGGCGACGGTGACGCCCGGGCGGTCGGCAACGGCTACGTCCGCTACGAGGCGCTCATCAAATGCGGCGAGAGCGCGCTGGGCTTTCTGGCCGGCGCCGACGGCGCCATCTACGCGATCCGGCGGGCGATCTTCCGTCCGCTCCAGCCCGCGGAAGTCAACGATCTGCTGCACCCCCTGCAGACGGCCCTGGCCGGCTGCGTGTCGCGCTTCGATCCGCACGCCTACACGCTCGAGCCGCCCTCCCGGGACGCGCGCCAGGAGTTCGGGCGTCACGTGCGGATCATCGCCCAGGGCATCGCGCTGACGCGCCAGTGGCTGCCCCGCCTGGTCGCCGCGCGCTGCGCACGCGGCGTGTGGGCGCTCGTGTCGCACCGCGTGCTCCGGTGGGCGAGCGCCCCCTGCCTGGTCCTCGCGTTCACCGCGAATCTCGGGCTGCTCGACCGCGATCCGCTCTACGGCATCACCATGGTCGTCCAGGTCGCGTTCTACGGCGTGGCGCTGGCGGCCGCCGCCGCCGAGCGGCGCGGCCTGGCCCTCGGCAAGCTGGCCATCCCGTACTACTTCTGCGTGGTGAGCGCGGCTGGAGTCGGCGGCCTGGCACGTTATCTGCGTGGCGGTGCCGAGGCTATCTGGGCACCGGGGCGCCAGGCCTCCGCCAGAGACCGTGCTGCATGACGATCCGCGAGACGATCCTGCGCAACACCTTCTGGTACGGCGTCGTCACCGGCCTGGGGCTGGTCGCGGGGCTGCTCATGTCCATCCTGCTGGCCCGGGGCCTGGGGCCGGAGCGGATGGGCGACTACTCCTATCTGCTCTGGCTCTTCAGGACGATGACGGCGCTGGCCACGCTCGGCTTCGCCCTGGCGACGACGCGCTACACCGCCGAAGCGCTGGGGCAGGGCGAGCGGGCGCTGGCCGGCGCCCTCGTCCGGTTCTTCACGCGCCGGCAGGTGATCGCCGCCGCGGTCGTCGCGGCGGGGCTCCTCCCCGTCGTCGTCTGGACCGCCCCCCGTGACCTGCTGTGGCCGCTCGTCTTCGTGATCGTCGGCCTCTTCCCGATCACGCTCGAAGGCATCTACTCCCACGCCGCCTACGGGGCGCAGCGCTACGACCTGACGACGCAGGCCTCGACGCTGAAGATGACGCTGCACCTCCTGGGAGCGATCGCCGCGCTGGCGCTGGGGGCCGACATCCTCGGCCTCGTGATCGGCGGCACCATCGGCACGACGATCTCGTGCGCGCTCCAGCGCCGGCGCGCGCTGACGCTCTACCCGGACCGCAGCGCGCCGATCCCCGACGGGGTGCGGGCCGAGCTCCGAGGCTATCTCTTGCCGCTCTCCATCGTCGCGGTCCTCGACGCGCTGGTCTGGGATCGGTCGGAGGTCTTCTTCCTCCGGCTCTACGCGCCCGCCGAGCAGATCGCGTTCTACAGCGTCGCCTTCGGCCTGGCCACCAAAGGCATGATCGCCGCCGAGATCGCCGCCGGGACGCTCCTGCCCGCACTGGCCTCGATCCACGGCCGCGGCGCGGGGGAGGAGTTCGGTCGCGTGTACCGCGCGGCCCTCCGCTGGGTGGCGCTGGTGGGCGCGCCGCTGGCGGCGGTGGGGACGGCCCTGGCCCCCGGGGCGATCACGCTGCTCTACGGCGAGCCGTACCGGCCGGTGGCGCTCCTGCTCGGGCCGATGCTTGGGGTCGCGCTCATCGGCGTCATGCGCCAGGTCGCCTGGGCGGCTCTGCGCGCCAGCGGCGACCGGCGCTGGGCTCTCAACGCCACCTGGATCAGCGCCGTGCTCAACATCGGAGCGGCGGCGCTGCTCATCCCGCGCTTCGGCATGTGGGGCGCCGTCGTGGCCAACACCCTGGCGCAGCTCACCGCCTCCGTCCTGGCCTTCGTGGCCGTCACCGGACGCCAGGGATGCGGCTTCCCGGCCCTCGACCTCGGCCGCATCGCTGCCGCGGGGGCCATGGCGCTGGTGGCGACGCGGCTGGCCGCGGCCGAGGGGCCGAACCCCGCCGGCCTGGTGGGCGCGGCCGCGCTGGGGCTGGCGGTCTTCGTGGCCGCCGCTCTCGCGCTGGGCGCCCTGGGCCCGCGCGAGTGGAATCTTCTCCGCACCTCCGCGCAGCGAATCCCGCGCCGCCCGGTGGTCATCGGGCTGGGCACCGTGGCCGCCGCCTGCTTCGTCACGCTCTACGCGCCGGTGATGCGGGGTCTCGTCGACGTCTGGGCCACCGTTCCGTACTACTCGCACGGGTTCGTGGTGCCGCTCTTCGCCGGCTACGGGATCTGGGACGCCCGGCGCCGGCTCGCCGCCGGGCAGCCGGCATGGTCGCCGGCGGGGCTCGCGCTGCTGGCGGGCGGGCTGGCGGTCCTGGCCACGGGCGCGGCGGCGGGCAGCCTCACCATCCAGGCACTCTCCCTCCCTGCCGTCCTGACCGGCACCGGCATCCTCCTGCTCGGGCGCCGGTGCTTCGGCGCGATCGCCTTTCCGATCGCCTTCCTCGTCTTCATGGCGCCGCTTCCCCAGGGCGCGATTCCCGCCATCTCGCTGCCGCTCCAGGAGCTCGCCGCGTGGTTCGCCGGGCACGCGCTGGCCGCGCTGGGAATTCCCACGGTGCGCGACGGGCTCGGCATCCACATTCCCGGCGTCGTCCTGCACGTCACCGAGGCCTGCAACGGGCTGAGGTTCCTGCTGGCGATGATCGTGGTGGGCACCGCGTTCGCCTGGACGACGCAACGGCGCGCCGGGCGGCGCGCCGCCATCCTGGCCCTGGCCATCGTGGTGGCCATCACGGCGAACCTCATCCGCGTCGCCGGCACCGGCGTGCTGGCGCACTACTACGGGCCGGAGACGGCGATGGGCTTCTTCCACATCGCCTACGGCAAGGTCGTCTACTTCGTCATGCTGGTGCCGTTCATGCTGGGCGTGGCCCTGCTGCGCCGCGCCGGCCGGCTGGGGAGCGCGACCGATGCGGCCTGAGCAGGTCACGGCGCCCACCCGCCCGACGATGTCGGCGATCATCCCGACCAAGAACCGCCCGGGCCTCCTGGCCAACGTCGTCTCGTGCCTGCTGGCGCAGACCGTCCCCGTCGACGAGCTGATCGTGGTCGACCAGAGCGACAGCGATCACGGTCGCGCGCTCGTCGAGGAGCTGCTGGCCTCGGCGCCCCCCGAACGGCGACCGCCGCTGACGTACCTCCGGGACCGCGCGATCGACGGCGCCGCCGCCGCCCGCAACGTCGGCCTGGACCTCGCCACGATGGATATCGTGATCTGCATCGACGACGACATGGTCCCCGAGCCCGACGTGCTCGAGCGCCTCCACGAGCACTATCGGGGCCATCCCGAGGTGGCGGCGATCACTCCGGTCATCACCAACTACACGCCGCCGCCCTTCCCCGAGCGTCTCTTCGGCGCGATCTTCTGCCGGGGCCCGTTCCGCGACGACCGCCAGCGGGTGTACTGGAACTGGCGCCGCTACCGCGGAACGAGGCTGGCGCCGGTCGGGATGCTGGGGGGCGGGATGCTGTCGGCGCGGCGGGAGGCCCTGGGCGGGATCCACTTCGACCGCCGTTACCGGGGCGCCTCGGTCGGCGAGGACATCGATCTCTCCTGGGCGCTCCGGGCCCGCGGCGCCCGCCTGGCGATCGCTACCGACGCCCGCGTCGTCCACAACCGCGCGCCGCGCCCGGCCACACGCTACGAAGAAACGCTGCTGACGAGCTGGGGCTTCGTCTTCGACAAGCACCAGCCGAAAACGCTGGGCAACCGCCTGGCCTTCCGCTGGTTCGTCATAGGCGTGATGCTGGGGGCGGTCTACGCGTCGTTGCGCTCGGGCACGCTGGCGCCCCTGCGCTCTCTGCGGGTGGGGCTCCGCCGTCTGCGGCGCAACTACGCGGGCTCGAGCTTCCTGGCCTCGCGCTGACGGTCGCGCCCGGCCCGAGGAACGGTCAGCGCGCGCCTTCGAGGTCCACGCCAAGCCGCCGCAGCAGCCCGCAGGGATCGGGCGTGGAATCCGCGCCCGCGAGCAGGGGCACGCGCCGGGCGATTTCCCTCATCCGGTAGGTGCACGCCAGCGTCTGCCAGGTGCGGGCCTGTCGTCGCTGCTCGTAGCCCCAGGCGAATGGCAGCACCACCAGCGCCACCAGCAGGATCGCGGTCAGCGTCTTGAGAACGGCTTCGACTTCTGGCCGGAAGATTCGCATCGCGCCGAAAGGAAAAGGTGCAAAGGGCGTGCCCGACCTCCGGTCGCGCCACCCATGGCCACTTGCGCGCGGCGGTGGCGAACTCTTTACCGAAATCCGAGACGACGGCGCCGCTCCCGGGGAGACGAGTCCACAGGCACCCCCTTTGCACCGACGCCCAAACCTTTCGGGAGGTGATTCATGCTCGAACCACACGATGGGCTCTTCGGGAGCCGCGCGCGTGTCGGACAGCCGGCGCCCGACTTCCTCATGAAGACGACGGTTGCCGAGGCGGTCCTCCGCCGCGCGTCCGTCCCCGTCTTTTTCAAGCGCGTCACCGGCGAGGAAACCGCTCGACGGGCGGCGTAGCGAGCGCGCCGCCGCACGGCCCTCGGAAAGTCCGGGGCACGGCGGATGCAACGCTCGGCCCCGGCGCCGCGGCCCGGCGCCAGCAAAGGAGGTCCGACCCATGGCGAAAGATCCAGTGTGCGGCATGCAGATCGACGAGCAGACTGCCGAGGCCACCGCCGAGCATCGCGGTCGCGACTACTACTTCTGCTCGAGCGAGTGCAAAGAGAAGTTCGAGCAGGAACCCGAGCGTTACGCTCGTCAGACGGCCTGACCGTCAAGCCGGACCGGCGGGCTCGGGCGTCCCGCGAGCCCGCCGGTCACGACCCAGCCCGGACAAACGTTTTCCCAGAACGGGCAACCCTCTCTGGGCGGCTCGCGCGTCCGCGAAGGCGAACCCTCCGACAATCCGCCCCTCAGCCGGCATGGCCGGCCCCTTGCACCCCGTCCTCCGGCGACCAGGACCGCGAGCGGGACGAGGCATCGTGATGACTAGCGCCAATCACCCTGGCGCGGGCGCCTCAGCGAAGCCGGTAACGCTTGACCTCGTAGGGGCCGAACTCGGCTGTGAGCTGGGCGCCGTCCATCTTGAGGGGCGTACTCTTGCCCAGGTCGGCAGCCTCCTGCGCGGGCTCGGCGAGGGCCCAGGTGACCCTGGCCGGCGTGTTCTTCGAGTTGTAGGCGAACAGGTAGCGCGTGCCATCGGGCAGGCGCTTGCCCAGGGTGCGGACGGCGCCGCCGCTCGACTCGCGAGCCACCACTGGCGCGTCAGGGGCGAGGAGCACGCGCTCCAGCCCCTTGATCTCCTTCGTCACGGCCACCAGGTTTCGCCAGTGCTGCTGGCGCTGCGCCGGTTCCTTCACCCAGCTGAGCCCCCGGGCGCCGAAGGACCAGTAGACGAGCCCCCGGGCGCCCTCGATGATCGCCATCCAGCTCATCACCCGCAGCTCTTCGTACGTCGGCCAGCCGCCGGCGCTGGTGAGCGGGAAGTACTGGATCACCATCCAGAGCGGCCGGCTGCCCTGCACGGCGTCCTGGCCGAGTCGCGTCCACTCCCCCACCATCGCGAGATCATTCTGTCCGCGTGGCTTCGTGATCGGATAGGGATCGAGCCCCATCACGTCGAGCGAGTCGCGCCAGAGCGGCGCCTGGTTCTCCCAGCCGTCGCCCAGGACGGCGTACGTCACCGTGCCCGGCGCGGCCTCGCTCAGCGCGCGGTGCTGGCGGAGGACCTTGGGCACCATGTCGGCGGGACGCTCGTCGGCGGTGTAGAAGCCAGCCAGGCCGCGATGCTTGGCCAGCGTGCGGGCGACCCAGCGGTTGAGGGCGTCCTCGCCCTCCCGGGCGGCCGGATACGGGATCTCCCGGTACTGGGGATCGTCGACGTAGTAGAAGTTCACCGTTTGCAGATAGTAGATGCCCCGCGAGTGGAGATCGTCCATGTACGCGTAGAGCGCGGGGACCGGCGCCCGCCCGAGCCAGTAGTTGATGAGCATGTTGATCGGGGCCTCGGCGATGCGCGCGTTGCCCCAGTCGTCCTGCCCCCGCGCGTACGTGTCCCGCGACTCCGTGTACCCGGTCGTGTTGTAGAGACCGAGGATGAAGGCCGGCTTGCCCTCGAGGTAGGTCACGTTGCGCTCGTCGTACCAGACGGTCAGGCGCTCGCGCGTCTTCGCCGCCGCCTTGACGATGCGGTAGTCGGCCGCGCGGTAGAGCGCGTCCCCGCCTTCGCCGACCAGGTCGACGCGCACCAGATAGGCGCCGGGGGCGAGCGGGCGGGCGTCGAGCTCGGCGGTGAATCGCGCGGGCGTCGTGGGATAGTCACGGCTGGCCCGCACGCTGCCGTTCGCTTCCTCCAGCAGGCTCACCCGCACGCGGGCTTTCGACCGCTGGGCCTCCGCCACATCGGTCACGGCGACGGCGACGCGCACGGTCTGCGGGCGATCGTCGAAGAGCATGCCGCGGAAGTTCGGATAGAGCAGGTACGCGTCGAGCGCCGGGCGCCGGACCTGGGTGAGGCTCATGTCGTCGAACCAGGCGACTCCATCCGGGAGGCCGTACGCGCCCACCGCCACCCGGTACGTCCCGGGATCGGTCACGGCGATGAGCGCCTGGCGGAGCAGCGTCCAGTCGGCGGTGCCGCGCACGGTCGTGGTGCACTTCCACCAGTTCAGGCGCGGCCGGCCATCGAGGCAGAACCGCACGCCGCTGCGCTCGCGGGCGGCGCCGAGGCCCGCCGTCTTCACCCAGCCCTCGAGGGTGTAGAAGCCGGGGGTGAGAGTCACCGCCTGCTCCGTGGACGGCACCGACTGTTGCCGGTCGACGCCGGCGAGCTTCAGGCTGGCCCGGCCGCTGTGCGCGCTGGTATCGATCGACCAGAGACCGCCATCCCGCGCGCTCCACTTCGCCGGCACGTTGTCGGGGGTCGTCGTCTCGAAACCGCCGTTGTCGAGAAGGTTCGGCCCCGGGACCTCCTGCGCCGGCGGTCCGGTCAGGCCGCCGACCCCCTGGGCGAAGACCGTCAGCGCCCAGAGGCCAAGGAGCGCCAGGCCCGCGACGAGCTGGATCACCGCGCGGGGAACCCCGAGGCCGGCGTCGCGGGCCAGGAGGGAGCGGGCAGAACGGCCGGAACGCTCTCGCCACCCACCGTCGCCTCGCGGCGGGCCGCCAGGCGCTCGACGACGATCGACAAGAAGATGACGAGCCAGAACCACTTCTCGTACTGGGCGCTGATGAAGGTGCCCGCCACCAGGAACCCGATGAGCCCGCTCCGCAACCCTTCCGCCCACGCCGCCAGCTCGCGCTGCGCCGGCCCGCCCGATCCCATCGCCACGGCGCGACGCAGGCCCCGGAACACCGCAGCGACCAGCAGGAGGAAGATGACGAGCACCGGCAACCCCAGCTCGGCGGCCAGCTCCAGGTAGCTGTTGTGCGCGATGAAGTCCCGTTCGAGGCCGGAGTACGCCGTGCTGAACGTCTTGAAGTTGTAGGGGCCGACGCCGGTCAGCGGCGCGTCGGCGATCATGCGGAGCGCGCCCCAGAACAGGGCCACGTGCGCCTCGTTCGACGCCTCCAGGCCGGCCGGCGCCTCGCTGTCCTGGAAGAGCGTAGCGAGTGCCCGCTCGCCCAGGTTCGTCGGCAGCGCGGCCAACACCAGCGCGACCACCAGCGCCACCGCGGCGCCGGCGCCCCGGCGCCGGTAGACGAAGATGGTCGCGGCGACCAGCAGGCCCAGGAAGCCGCCGCGGGACGAGGTCAGCAAGAGGCTCGCCACCAGCACCAGGCTCACCAGGAGCCACAGCATCCGCTTCCGCGACGTCGGCTGCACGCTGGTGATGGCCAGCGCCACCGGGATGACCAGGGCGAGGTTGGCGGCGAAGTAGTTCGGCTCGTAGAGCCCCACGCCCATCCGGTCGCCGTACCGGAGCATCTGGCGGAAGCCATAGGGGAACGTCAGGACGAAGCCCAGTACCATCGCGTAAAGGATGCGCCGGAGGTCCTCGTGCGAGCGCACGCTCGCCAGCACGAAGGGCAGGAACAGCAGGAAGGCGAGGTACCGAGACACCGCGATGAAGCCGGTGCCGCTGAGCAGCCCGGCCAGGATCACGCCCACGAAGAACGTCGCGAAGAGCTTGGCCTGCCGGGAGGCCAGGACGCCCTCGGGAATCCCTCCCGACGCCAGGCGGACCAGCGCCCAGCCGAACCCCAGGAGTCCCAGCAGCTTGATGACGGTGAAGTCCGGGATGACCCCGAGGAAGCTCTCGCCGATGTAGAGGTAGGGACTCTGCTCGTAGGGCATCACCAGGATCATCAGGAGCAGGAGCCACATGGCTAGTCGGGGAGCCTCAAAAAGGTCGGGTGGTCCACGACGGCAACGCGCATACCTTGGGCCTCCGGCCTGAAGACAGCGCAAGAGGCGTACCCGGGGAACGCAGGCCCGAAACCTCGCGAATTTTCTGGCCTGCGGACGGGGAGCCTGCACAAAAATGCACGACGCCGGAACTTGGTTGCAGGTAACCGTGGGAAGGCGCGGCCGCCGGCGCGGGGGCGTCGACGGCCGCGCGGAGGACTGGACGGTCAGCTTACGCTCGGCGCCGCGACCTCACACTGGACCTCAGGGTGAGCCTCGGCCGCGAGCCCTCGGTCTGGCTGGCGGCGGGTGTCGGAGGAGAGTCATCGGCACCGCGGCCGGGCTCGACGGCACGGATGACCGTGCTCGCCCCACCCCACTGGCCGGCGGCGTCGACCGCGCGAACGGTCAGCGCGTGTCGAGCCCCGAAGAGATCGGAGGCGCGAAACTCGTAGACATCGGCGACGCTGTCCCAGGCGCCGACCAGCTGCCCGTCGAAGTAGGCCGACAGCTGAAGCGGCCTCTGGCCGCCGCTCACGCTCACGTGCACGGCAAAAGTGCCCGGGGTGAGCTCCTCGGCCGCGCGCGTATCGAGGGCGACCTCCAGCGCCACGGTTCAGTTCCTCACCGTCACACTGATGCTCGACGTGCCGGTCTTGCCCGTTGCATCCTTCACCGTCGCCGTCAGCGTATGTGTGCCGTTGGTGAGGCCGGTGGTCGGCCAGTATAAGGTGGCGTGCGCGCCCGCGATGGTCTGGGCCGTGACCACCCGGCCATCGGCCGCTAGGGTGAACGTGTTGGCGGTGCCGCTCTGGCCCTCTACCCAGACGTCCACGACGACCGTGCCACTCACCGTCGCGGCGTTCGTCGGGCCCGTGAAGATCGCCTTGAGCGAGCCCGTGGGCGTGGGGCTCGGCGCCGGGGTCGGGATCGGCGTCGGCGTCGGGGTCGGTGTCGTCGTGGCGTTCGACGTCGTCACACTCACGCTACGCGTGCCCGTCTTGCCGCTCCCGTCCCGCACGCCGACGGTCAGCGTGTGCGAGCCGTTGGCCACTTTGGTCGTGTCCAACGCCATCGACACGGGACCGTTGTTGCCAGCCTGCGAGCTGACCGCCTGACCGTCCACCCTCAGGGTGAACGTGTTGCTGCCGTTCGAGCCTTGCACCCACACCACCAGCCAGGCCGTGCCACTCAGCGTGGCGCCCGACCTCGGCTGGGTGATCGCCACCGTCAGTCCGCCCGTCGGCGTCGGGGTCGGGGTGGGCGTGGTCGTCGTGTTGGACACCGTCACCGTCCTGGTCGCCGTCCCCGAGGCCCCGTTCGAGTCGGTGACCGTCGCGGTCAGCGTGTGGCCCCCGTTGGCGACCGTGGTCGTGTTCCAGCCGAACGTGCCGTTCGTCCCCGTGTAGACGGTGTTTGCGTCCACGGCGAGCTTGAACGTGTAGCTACCGCTTCCGCCGCTGGCCGTCATCGTCACGGTGCTGGTGCCACTCACCGTGGCGCTGCTCTGCGGATTGGTGAACGATACCGTGATCGGCGTCGGGCTCGGGGTAGGCGTGGGTGTTGGAGTCGGCGTACCGCCGCTGCCGCCGTTGGCGATGACGTAGACGTGGGCCTCCCAGGGGCCGAAGGTGTCGCTGAAGGAGCTGCCGCTCGCCGCCACCGTGCGGTTCTCGGCGTTGACCGTCACCGTACCGGGCGCCGTCTGCCATGTGAAGGTCGTGCTGACCGTCTGGTTGTTGTAGTTGTAGGCGAAGAGGTAGCCCGTGCCGTTGACGACCTTCACCTTGGTACGGATCGCCGGGGGGTTGCTGTTGCCGGTCAGCGCGCCCGGGGTGTCGTCGGCGAGCAGGACGGGCTCGAGGGCGGCCACCTCGCCCACCACCGTCTTGAGGTTGTTCATGAACGTCGTCTTCTGATCGCACCAGCCGGCGCAGACATCCCGCAACGCGCCCCCGCCGAGGCTCCACCAGAACAACCCCTTGGCCCCCTCCACGATCGCCATGTAGGCGTGGCTGCGCATCTCGCCGAGCGTGGGGAACCGCCCCTGCGAGGTAAACTTGAAGAACTGGAGCACCGTCATGAACGGCCGGGCGTCCTTCACCGCCTGCCGCGTCATCGCCGTCCAGTCGGCGACCTGCTTGTGGTTGTAGCCACCGGCCGGCTCGGGCCCGAACAGCGGATAGGGATCGCTCGACAGCACGTCCGCGGCGTCGCGCCAGAGCACGATGTCGGGGTTCCCCAGCAGGGCGGCGAAGGTCATGCTGTCGGGGTCGAGATTGCGCAGCCGCTGATACTGCGTGAAGGCGCCCGGGATCAGGGCCGACTGGCACTCGTCGATCGTGTAGTAGCCCGCGCTGCCGGCCTGGGCGCCGATGTCCTGGACGTAGGTGTTCGAGTTATTGATGAAGAAGTTCTGCCCCGCCGCGAACTTGTCGAAGCAGTTGCCCGTCTGTAAGTAAGCCACCCCGTGCTTCTGGAGGTTCCCCATCAGCGCCTTCATCGCCTCGGCGCTGGCCTCGCCGTACCAGTAGTTCAGGTAGAAGTTGATCTTGAGGCCGTCCATCCGCCGCTCGCCCGTCGGCGACCAGAGCAGGTTTTCCCAGTAGGCGTCGGTCGTGTTGTAGCCCATGCCCGAGTCGTAGACGCCGAGCACGAAGCGGGGCGTGCCCCGCACCAGCAGGCGGTTCTTGGCGTCGAAGGAGATGTTCATCGACTGCCGGGCGGCTCCCGGCGCCTTCGACACCCGATACCCGGGGTACGTGTAGACGGTGGAGCCGTTCGCCTGCTCGACCAGCGCGAAGGTCGCCAGGTAGCCCCCGCCGGCCTGCATCAGGCTGCCGCTCAGCTCGGCCACGAAGTGGGCGCTGGCCGGGTAGCTCTGGGTGGCCACCACCTGCCCCGTCGCCTCGTCCTTCAGGGTGCCCGTCACCTTGAACCGGCCGAAGTCGCCGCCCGGCGGCGTGACGGTCACGTCGAACTTCATCGTCTGCGGCTGGTCGTCGAAGAGCATGCCGCGGTAGTTCGGGTAGAGGAGGAACACGTCGACGGGCTGCGCCAGCTGCTCCTCGAACTTGGCGTCGTCGAACCAGGCGGTGCCGCTGGCCCCCGCGAAGTTTTCCAGCGAAACGATCGCCGTCCGATCCTCGGGCACGACGATGTTCTTGAGCTCGTAGAGGGTCCAGTCCTTGGTCCCGTTGATCAGGTCCGTGGTGATCCACTGGAACACCCCGGGCCGGAAATCCACGAGCAGACGAACGCCGCTGCTGCCCGTCGCCAGCTCGGTCTTGATCCACGCGCTGAACTTGTAGACGCCCTGGCGGAGCTGGATCGTCTGCGAGGCCGAGGGCGCCCCCGTGGTACGGCGGTAGCTGAAGGTGCCCGAGTGCCGGACCAGCTGGTCGACGTTCCACCCGGTCCCGCCCGTCCAGCCGGCCGGCAGGCTCCCGTTGAGCGTTTCGAAGCCGCCGTTCGTCACCAGGCTTGATCCAAGGTTTACCGGCGGAAGGGCCGTGAGCCCACCCGCGACGAGGCTCTGCGCGCCCGCGCCGCTGAAGGCTGCCAGAAGAACCATCACCAGGACCAGCATTGCCGTCGGGACCCGCAGCATGTCCACCCCCGTAGTTGGATATTCCACGACTTACAACGTGAAGAATTTATTTTCCGGGAGTGGGAACGGCAATTCATAGGCCAGAAATCAAACAGATTGAAGTGCGCGGATTCGCGCGCGTTGAACTTTTTACCTCTGCGGCCGAGAGTTTCGTCGCTGACACCGGTGGCGGTGGACGGACAGTCGGCGCCCAGGGACCGGGAGTGTGCACGCGGCCCTCTCTATGCCGAAAAAATCTGCCCGCCCCACTCGCGCGCGCGCCTCGAAGTGACCGAGATTGCGTATCGGCGGCCTGGCACTCGGATTGCGCCTCAGGCGTAGTGCCTGAATCGTCTGAGCGCAGGGAGGGGCCATGAAGAGCAGCCTCTGGCAGCAGTTCAAAGCATCGCGGGGGGAGTCGCCGGAACGCAGGCTGGCGTCGAGCCGCCAATTTTGGGAAACCAAGGCGCGCGAGAACGCGTTCTGGTATGTCTCGAGCTTCGGCCCCTACGAGGGCCGCGACCCCGCCGAGTTCTGGAACGCGGGACCGAAGATCTGGAGTGATCTGAAAGCCGTACTGGGCTACGTACCGTCGCCGACGGATATGGTCGTCGAGATCGGGTGTGGAGTGGGCCGGCTCACCCGCGCCATCGCTCCGGAGGTCCGTCACGTCAACGCGCTCGACCTTTCAGAGAAGATGCTGGCGATCGCGCGCGCGGGCCCGCTCACGAACGTGACGTTCCACCCCTCGGACGGCTACAGCCTCCGGCCTCTGGCGACGCATTCGGCCAGCCTCGTCCTGGCCTACTGTGTCTTTCAGCACCTTCCGTCCGAAGCGGTGCTGGGGGACTACCTTCGCGAGATGGTGCGCGTCGCCAAGCCCTCGGGCCTCATCGCCTTCACGCTGACCCCGCGCACCTGGCGCGACCGTCTCAGGCCGCTGGCCCAGGTCAAGCGCTGGTTAAAGGAGCGGCTCCGGCCGGACGGACCTCGGGATCTCTACCGCTCGGAGTGGCTCGGCATACGGCCCCGGGCGGAGACGGTCCATGCGCTGAGCCCGATCCGTTTGTCGCAGACGATCCTGCACGGGGATAAGTGGCTCTTCTACGGCCTGACCTCGGCCGGGCGGGACGTGCCAGTCGGGAGCTGAGCGCGGTGGCTGCTCGCGGCCGTTGAAAACTTTACCCGCCTGGCCGACTCGCGGACGATACCGCGCCCCCAGCCTGTGCAGCAGGATCGCCGTTTGTGGGGGCAAGTGTTTGCCCGCCGCCGGCGACGCGAGCGCGAAAACCCCACGAATTTCGGTGGGCGCCGAGTGGCATCCGACTTGCGCAACCAGCGAGCGTCATGATCCAGATCAGACCGATCGAACGCGCCGACAAGAGGTGGGACCGTTTCGTCGAGCGGCACCCGGCCGCCACCGTCGCCCACCTCGCGGCCTGGGGGACGATCATCCAAGGCGCCTACGGCCACCAGGGCCTCTACCTCGCCGCCGAGGAGGCGGGGGAGCTGACGGGCGTGCTGCCGCTCGTCCTCATCGACAGCCGCCTCTTCGGCCGCCGGCTCGTCTCGATGCCCTTTCTCGACTACGGCGGCATCCTGGCCGAGCCGGGCGGCGCCGCCGAGAGCGCTCTGGCCGAGGGCGCTCTGGCCCTGGCCCGGGAGCGCGCGGTCCAGTCGGTGGGGCTGCGCCAGCTCCATCCCACCGGGGTCGGCCGGACCCTGGCCGGCGACCGCGTGACGATGCTTCTGCCGCTCGCGAGCACGGAGGCGGTTTGGAAGGCCCTGCCCTCGGAGCGCCGCAATCGTGTGCGCAAGGGGGAGAAGAACGGCCTCACCGTCGTCTGGGGCGGCGGTGAGCTGCTCGACGACTTCTACCGCATCTTCGCGGTGAACATGCGCGACCTGGGCACGCCCGTCCACAGCCGGCGCTTCTTCACCCTGATGCTGGAGGAGCTGGGAGGCGCCGCCCGCGTCCTGATGGTTCGCGACCGCGACGGCCGCGCCATCGGCGCCGCCGTCTGTCTCTTCTTCCGCGACACGATCATGGTGCCGTGGCCCTCCTCGCTGCGGGAGGCCTTCGCCCTCTGCCCCAACTTCACCCTCTACTGGGCGGTGATCCGCTTCGGGTGCGACAACGGCTACCGCACCCTCGACCTCGGCCGGTCGTTCAGGAACGCCGGGGCGTTCGAGTTCAAGCGGCAGTGGGGCGCTGTACCGCGCGCGCTGCCGTGGATCTTCGTCGACGTCGACGAGGGCGCCCCGCCGTCCGTGGACCGGGACTCAAGTCGCTTCGCGCCCCTGGTCCGCGCCTGGAAGAAGCTGCCGGTGCCCCTGGCGAATGCTCTGGGGCCGTGGATCCGGGGCCAGATACCGAATTGAGCGCCACGGTCTCGATCGCGGTCCTCAACTACCAGCGCCGGGACGCTCTCCGCCGCGCGCTGGAAGCCGCCCGGCGCCAGCGCTTCCCCATTCTAGAAATCCTCGCGGTGGACAACGCCTCCACCGACGGCAGCGCCGAGATGGTTCGGAGCGAGTTCCCCGACGTCCGGCTGGTTCGGCTCACCGAGAACGTCGGCGCCGCCGCCCGCAACGCCGGCGTCGCCGCCGCCAAGGGCGAGATCGTCTTCACGCTCGACAACGACGTGCTGTTCACCACGCCCGACGGCGTCGAGCGCGGACTCGGCGCCTTTGACCGCCACCCGCGCGCGGCGGTCGTCAACTTCATGATCGTCGGCCCCGACGGCGCGCTCTCCCGCCGCGACTGGTGCCACCCGCGCGACCCCGGACGCTGGGCGGAGACGGAATTTCCCACCTACTACGTCCTGGAGGGCGCCTCGGCGTGCCGGCGCGAGGCCTTCCTGGCCGTGGGCGGCTACTGGCCGCCCTTCTTCATCGGGCACGAAGGCTGGGATCTCGCGCTCCGGCTGCTGAACGCCGGTCACGAGCTGATCTACACGCCCACCGTGCGCGTCCAGCACCTCGTGGCGCCGTCGGCCCGGCCGTCGAGCCGGATCTACTACAGCTTCGTGCGCAACGCGGTCTGGGTCGCCCTGCGCAACCACCGCCCGGCGGCGGCCGCCGCCTCCATCGCCCAGGATCTGGCGCTCGTGGGTTTCTGCGCCGCGCGAGCGGGAGAGCTGCGGGCCTACGCGCGCGGGCTGGTCGACGCGCTGCGCGGCGCCCGCCAGGCGTTGGCCACGCGTGAGGCGCTGTCGCGCGAAGCCGGGGCGCGGCTGCAGGCGCTGCAGGCGCAGCGTCCGGGGCTCGCGGCCCGCGCCCTCCGCCACTTCCGCGAGCGTTTGATCTGATCGACGCCGCCACTCCGGGCATACTAGAGGTGTGAGCCCGTTCCTCCCGGCGCTGCTGGCGCGGCTCCGACGCGCGAATCCCCTCGTCCTCGCGCTCCTGGCCGCGGGGGTCGCGCTGGGGCTGGCCCTGACCGGCCTCGTCACGTACACGGCGATCGAGCTGGCTCGCTTCGACCGCGTCACCGCGCGCCACGCGACCTTCATCTATGCGGCCGCGCAGCCGCTGGCCCCCGGCATCAACGCGCGCGCCATCGACCTGGCGGGCACGCTGGAGCGACTGCGCTACCGTGAGGTGCCCGTGGCGCCCACGGCGCCGGGCCAGTTCTACCGCACCGCCGACGCCTGGGAGGTCTTCCTCCGCGGCATCGAGGAGAGCGGCGGGCGCCGCTCGGCCCGCGTGCGCCTGGAGCTGGAGAGGGACCGGATCGTGCGGGTGACGCGCGAGGACGAGTCGCTGCCGGCCGCCGCCCTCGAGCCCGAGGTGCTGGCCAGCGTCGGCGACCGTCCCGGTGAGGACTACCGACCGGTGCGCCTGGGGGAGATGCCGCTGGTGCTCCTGCACGCGGTGCTGGGCGCGGAGGATCACCGGTTCTTCGAGCACGGCGGCGTCGATCTCCGCGGCCTCCTGCGGGCGGTGTGGGTCAACCTCAGGGCCGGCCGGGTGACGCAAGGGGGCAGCACGATCACCCAGCAGCTCGTCAAGAACCGCCTCCTCGGCTCGCAGCGGACGTTCGGGCGCAAGCTCCGCGAGGCCTGGCTGGCGGCCGTGCTCGAATGGCGCTACACGAAGGAGCAGATCCTCGAGGCCTACCTCAACGAGACGTACCTGGGACAGCGCGGCTCGCTGGCGATCCGCGGCGTCGGCTCGGCGGCGCGGGCGTACTTCCGCAAGGAGGTGCACCAGCTCACGCTCGCCGAGGCGGCGCTGCTGGCCGGAATGGTGCGCGCGCCCAACAGCTACTCCCCCGTCCTCAACCCCGACCGCGCCCGGCAGCGGCGCGACGTCGTGCTGGCGCGCCTGCGCTCGCTGGGCCGGATCTCCGAGGCCGAGTACCAGACGGCGCGCCGGGAGCCGATCCGCCTGCAGCCGGCGCCGGCGCCCGGGCAATCGGCGCCCTACTTCGCGGACTACGTCCGTCAGGAGATCGAGCACCGGATGGGCGACGGAACCATCGAGGCCCGCGGTGGCGCGCGCGTCTTCACCTCACTGGACCTGGCCCTCCAGCGCTTCGCCGAGGCGGCGGTGAAGCGCGGGCTCGAACGGCTGGAAGGCAGCCGGCCGGGCGCGCGCGCCAAGGATCCCGCCGAGCGCCTGCAGGCGGCGCTGATCGTGCTCGACCCCGAGACGGGGCAGATCCGGGCGCTGGTCGGGGGCCGGGACTATCAGACGAGCCAGTTCAACCGGGCCGTCCTGGCCCGCCGCCAGCCGGGCTCGGCGTTCAAGCCCTTCGTCTTCCTGGCCGCGCTGCGGCGGGGCGGCGGCGAGCCCGCGTTCACGGCCGCGACCTTCGTGGACGACACCCCGCTCACGCTCGACGTCGGGGACAAGGAATGGAGCCCCCGCAACTACGAGGACCGTTACGAGGGGCGCGTGACGGTGCGCCGCGCGCTCGAGCAATCGCTCAACGCGGCGACGGTGCGGATCGCCCAGGAGATCGGCCTCGGCGCCGTGATTGAGACGGCGCGCGCGCTGGGGATCGCCAGCCCCCTGTCCCCCGTTCCGGCGATGGCGCTCGGCGCCTTCGAGGTCACGCCGCTCGAGCTGGCCCGCGCGTACCTGCCGTTCTCGAACGGCGGTGTCCGCGCCGACACCGTCACCAGCGTGCGCGCGGTGTGGGAGGACGACGGGGGGGCAGTGACGCTGCCCGAGCCCGAACTGAAGCAGGCCGTGCCGGCCGCCGAGGCCTATCTGATGACCTCGCTCCTCCAGGGCGTGATCGTGTCGGGCACGGGCGCCTCCGCGCGCACGCTCGGCGTGGCGGGCCCGGTGGCCGGCAAGACGGGAACGACGAACGATGGGCGCGACGCCTGGTTCGTCGGTTACGCTCCAAATCTGGTAACGCTGGTCTGGGTCGGATTCGACAGCGGCGAGCCGCACGGGCTCAGCGGCGCGCAGGCGGCCCTGCCCATCTGGGCCGACTTCATGCGCCAGGCGCTGGAGGCCTATCCCGCGCCGGACTTCGCCGTGCCGCCGGGGGTGACGCAGGCGGACATCGACCTCAGCAACGGCAAGGCGGCCAACCGCTTCTGTCCGCTGGTGGCTCGCGAGACTTTTCTGGAGGGGACGGTGCCGCCGCCCTGCCAGGAGCACGGCGTGGGCGAGCAGATCGTGGACTGGTGGCGGAAGTTCTTCCACTGGCTCCGCCGCTAGTGCCGTTCCAACTATTCGCGCCTAGGAAGGCACCGTGTACGTCGTTCGTGGACAGATTTAGTATCAACAAGTTGGAACGGCACTAGATCATCGGAGGGGGCCGCCACGGCCCCCTCCGAAACCTCCCCCAGGATCGGCTGCGCCGGCGGGGCCGGCGCTCGAACGGCGGCCCTTCCGACACGCCCGCTAAATTAGAGATGACTCGGAGGGGGGCCTGGCCCAGCTGCTCTGGCGCGTCTGACGCAACACCCGGCAGGGCCTGCCCGTCCCGCGGGGAGTCTCGGTTGACAGAATCGTCTGGATTAGGTATGCCTAATGTCAAATCACAGGTGAGGTTCATCCATGGCCCGCATGATCGGACTGCTGGCGATCGGTGCGCTGGCCGGCCTGGCCCTGCCGGCCGGCGTCCCCCGAGCCGCCGACGTCCCGCGTGAGATCGCGCTGACGATCGAGAAGCATCGGTTCCAGCCCGAGGAGATCCGGGTCAAGGCCGGCGCGCCGTTCGTCCTCGTCATCACCAACAAGGACCGGGGAGCGGAGGAGTTCGAGAGCCGGGACCTTCGCCTCGAAAAGGTGATTCCCGCGGGCAAGACGGTCCGCCTGCGGATGCCCGCGCTCAAGCCCGGAACCTACCCATTCGTCGGCGAGTATCACGAGGCGACGGCCAAGGGGCGCCTCGTCGTGGAGTAAGAGGGGTGGGCGCCACGTTCGTCGTCACGCTCCGTGAGGCTTTCGAAGCCGCGCTCGTCCTGGGGATCGTCTACACCTACCTCGACAAGATCGGGGGTCGCGCCTATTACCGGTACGCCACGGCCGGTGGAGCGCTGGGCCTGCTGGCGAGCATCGCCGCCGGGGTCGCCGTCAGCTTCCTCTCCGGCCCGTTGCTCGATCTCGGGCCCGACGTCGTCAGTGCCGTCGTCGTCTTCGCCGCCGTAATCTTGTTGACGTGGCACGGCTGGTGGATGCGCCAGCACGCCCGGTCGATCAAAGGGGACGTGCAGCGACGGATCGACCAGGCCCGCCTGACGCGGCGGCTCTGGATCATCGGCCTCATCGCCTTCACCGGGGTCTTCCGCGAGGGTGCCGAGACCATCCTCTTCCTCTGGGGCCTGCTGACCCAGGCGACCTCTTCGGTCGCGGGCATCGCCGGCGGCGCCCTCGGCGTGGCCACGGCGGCCCTGCTGGGCTGGGCGATCTTCCGCGGAGGCAGGCGGCTCAGCCTGCCTCGATTTTTCACGGTCACCTCCGCGATCCTGCTGTTCGTTTCGGCGGGACTCTTCAGCACCGGCGTCGGTCAGCTCCAGGGGCTCGGCGTCCTTCCGCAGTCCCAGGCCCTCTGGGACACCTCCGTCCTGCTCAGTGACCGGAGCCTCGTCGGCGCGTTCCTGAGCGGTCTCCTGGGCTACCGTGCCCGGCCGTCGGCGCTGGAGGTGGGCGCGTACGTGACGTACGTGGCCGTCGCCGGGCTCTTGTTCTTCGGCAACGTCCTGGTGCCGGCGCGCCAGCGGTCGGAGCCTCGGCCCGACGTCGCCCGACCGTGAAGCGCGCGAGGGCGCCTGAGGCGCGCCGGAAAGCCGAACACGAGCGCGATGAGCAGTGCCAGCACTCGCTTCATAGGTCTCCTTTCAGGATGAAGTAGTCGACCGCGCCCAGCCTACACCGAGACGCCGGGGCGCTGGAAGCGTCAGCCGAGGCCCGCCAGCGTCGCCAGCTCCGAGAAGGAGCGAACGACGAGGTCGGCGTCGCGGGCCTCACCCGCCCCGTCCGGCGCGTAGAGCACGGTGTGCATGCCCACCGCGCGCCCGCCGCGGATGTCCGAGGGCACGCTGTCGCCCACCATGGCGACGCCGGCGGGCGGCAGTCCGAGCCGGCCCAGGGCGATGAGGAAGAGCGGAGGCTCCGGCTTGCCGACGACGACGGGCTGGACACCCGCGGCGACGGCCACCGCCTCCACGATCGCCCCGCATCCGGGCAGGAAGTCACCGCCCTCGATGGGCAGCCGCCGATCCAGGTTGGGGGTGACCAGCGCAGCTCCCGACGCGGCCGCGCGACAGGCGGCGGTGAGCCGCTCGTAGGTCAGGTCGAAGTCGTTGCCCACCGCGACCACCGTGGCCGACCGCCAGTCCTTCACGTCGAGGATGTCGTGGCCTCCCCGCGCGATGGCCTCCGCCATCTCCCGGGCGCCGATGACGAGCACCCGGGAACGGCCCCAGCGCTCGGCGATCACCTGACCGATGATCTCGAGCGGCGTGAGCACGTGCTCGGCGACGGCGACACCCAGAGCGTGCAGGCGCTCGCGCAGCTCGCTCCCGGTGGCGCGGGAGTTGTTGGAGAGGAAGGCCAGGCGGCGCCCGCCGGCGTGCAGGGCCGTGAGCAGCTCGCGGGCCCCCGGATTGAGGACGGTGCCGTTCCAGACGCAGCCGTCGAGATCGAAGACGAAGCCGCGCAGGCCCCTGAGCAACGCGCTAGTGCCGTTCCAACTTGTTGATACTAAATCTGTCCACGAACGACGTACACGGTGCCTTCCTAGGCGCGAATGGTTGGAACGGCACTAGTCGCCCGCCGACCGCTGGAACTCGGCGATGGCGTCGGCGTACAGGCGCTCGGTGCGCTCGGCGACGCTCGCCCAGGAAAACTTCTCCTCGACGCGCCGGCGGCCGGCGCGGCCCAGGGCGCGCCCCTGCTGGGGATCGTCGAGTAGCCGCCGCAGGGCCGCCGCGAGCTCGTCGGGACGCCCCGGCGTCACCAGGTAGCCGGTGGCGCCGTCCTCGACGACCTCCAGGATGCCGCCCACGGCGGAGGCCACCACCGGCGTCTCGCACGCCATCGCCTCCAGGTTGATCAGCCCGAAGGGCTCGTAGATCGAGGGGCACGTGAACACGGCCGCGTGGCTGTAGAGCTGCACCACCTCCTCGACGGGGACCATGGCGTTGATCCAGAGCACGTTGGGGTGCAGGGGCACCGCCCGGCGCAGCCGCTCCTCGATCTCCGGGGTGTCGGGCGCCGAGGCGCACAGCACCAGCTGCACCCCGGCCGGCAGCTTCGGCGCCGCCTCCAGCAGGTGGAAGATCCCCTTCTGGTCGGTGATCCGGCCGACGAAGAGCACGTAGGGTGGCCGCACCCCGTAGCGCTCCAGGGCGTCGCGCCGCTCGGTGCGACGGAAGCGCTCGGGGTCGATACCGTTGTGGATGACGACGACCTTGGCCGGGTCCATGGCGAAGTGGCGCAGGATGTCCTCGCGCATGCGGGCCGAGACGGCGATCACGCGGTCGGCCGTCTCCACCGCCGTCTTCTCGATCCACGAGGAGAGCAGGTAGCCGGCGCCGAGCTGGTCGGCTTTCCAGGGCCGCAGCGGCTCCAGGCTGTGCAGGGTGACGATCAGGGGGATGCGGTGCAGCGTGCGGATCCAGAGCCCGGCCATGTCGGCGTACCAGGTGTGGGCGTGCGCCACGTCGGCGTCCACCGGATCGCGCGCCATCGCCAACCCGATCGAGAGCGTCTCCAGCGCGGGCGCGAAGCGCGGTCCGTCCGGGCCCGCGCTCAGTCGCGACCAGGGCGTGTAGCCCCGGACGGCGATCTTGGCGTCGGCCTGGGGCTCGCGCTCGCCGAAGCATCGCACCTCCACCGCCATCCGCAGGCTGAGCGCGCGCGCGAGCTGATCGACCACGACGCCGGCGCCGCCGTAAATATGCGGTGGGTACTCGCGGGTGAGCAAGAGGGCCTTCACGGCCGTAGAATACCATCCGTGGAAGCCCGGCCCCTCTCCTCGCGCATCCGCGCGGTGCTGGCGGCGCTGATGGCGTCCGCCTGCCTGGCGCCGGCAGCCGGCGCGCAACCGGAACGGTGCCCGCCGACGCGGGCCGACGCGCTCGGCCCCTTCTACACGCCGAACGCTCCCGAGCGCGCGACCACCGGGCGTGGGCTCGGCGTAGCGGGCCGGGTGCTCTCCGCCGCCGGCTGCGCACCGCTGGCCGGCGCGAAGATCGAATGGTGGTCGGCCAACCCGCGGGGCGACTACGACGACGAGCACCGCGCCACGCAGGTGGCGGATGCCCAGGGCCGCTACCGGTACGAGACCGACTTTCCCGGCCTCTACCCGGGCCGCCCGCCGCACGTGCACGTGCGCGTCAGCGCCCCCGGCCACCGCGTGCTGGTCACCCAGCTCTATCCCAAGCCCGGCCAGCGCGCGCTCGACGCCGACTTCGTCCTGATCCGCGAGTAACCCGACCCCAGCCGCCCGTCCCACCGAGGCCTTCTCGAAGGCACGGGCATTGCACGTCTAACACGCGATCCCAGTTCAGGAGGGATGTGCAATGAAGCGCATAGCGACTCCGATCATCGGGCTTTCGCTGCTGGCGATGGTTGCGACCGGGTGCGGGACGGCGACAGGCGCCGCCGTGGGCGCCGGCTCGGGCGCTGCAGTGGCGGCGGGTACGGGTCACAGTCCTGGCAAGGGCGCACTGATCGGCGCCGGCGTCGGCGCCGCGGCGGGCGCCATCTACGACATCACCAAGCACAACCGGAAGTGATCTCAAGGAGGCGCCCATGATCCGCAACGTTCTATCCGTGGTGTGCACGGTGGCCATCGTCCTGTCGGTTTCGAGCGCGCTGGCCCAGGAGAAAAAGGACTGCCCGCAGCCCTCGGCCTCGGTCGGCACGCAGGCCAAGCCCGGCGCGCCCGACAGGGTCGAAGGCCAGGTCGTCAGGATCGACGCCAAGCGCAACATGGTGAGGATCCGCTCGGCCGACGGCCAGACCCACGAGTTCCAGGGTTCGCCGGAGACGGTCAAGGGCCTCAAGGTCGGCGATCACATCGAGATGAACCTGCGCGCCGCCGCCTGCTGAGAGCGCGGCGGTCAGGCGGGGGCGCGGTTGGGTCGGGTCAACCGGCCCCCGCGCCCGCCGCGTTTCGGTGAATCGGGCGCGATCACGGCAGCCGCATGGCGTGGTGGTCGCCGAGCGTGTTGCCGCCCGTAGCGAGCGTCGCCGGTAGGGCGGTGCGCGCGAGATCCCGCGACCGATGGAACTTCAGATTCGAGACGTGATAGAGGAACGCGGGGCTGAGGACCCGGAAGTTCCGCGACTCCA
>DASYUQ010000052.1 GCA_036001065.1 Candidatus Methylomirabilota bacterium | reverse complement strand
CAAAGCCTCCACGCTGGGCGTGCTGGTTCTCATCGCCATCATGACGTTCGCGTTCCGGAGGTACGAGTACTCGCGCGTCGTCATCCTCTACTTCTGGGTGCTCTCGATCCTGACCATGAGCTTCTGGCGCGCGACGTTTCGTGAGGGGCTGCGCTTCGCTCGCCGGCGCGGCCTGAATTTGCGGCGCGCGATCGTCGTGGGCGGGGCCGGTCCGGCCACGGAGATCCTCACCGCGCTCCGCCGCCGTCCTGACGCCGGCGTGCAGGTGCTCGGGCTCGTGGGCGACAAGGACGACGGAGGAACGTCGGTGTCGTGGCTGGGCCGGGTCGAGGAGCTGCGGGCGATCCTGGACCGGCAGGACGTGGACATCGTCTTCGTCGCGCTGCCCCACGCCGAGTACGGGCGGCTCGGCGCCATCCTCGACGAGATCGGCGACGATCCGGTGACGATCCACCTGGTGCCGGACGTCTACGGGCTCGCCTCGCTCCGCGGCGGCATCGAGGAGTTCGAGGGGGTACCGCTCATCCACCTGCGCGAGTCGCCGCTGTACGGCTGGAACCTGGTGCTCAAGCGCGCGATGGACCTCGTCGTCGGCGGTCTCGCGTTCCTCGTCGCGGCGCCCCTGATGGCGCTGATCGCGCCGGCGGTCCGGTGGAGCTCGCCCGGCCCGGCGCTGCTCAGGCAGGAGCGGATGGGGCTCGACGGGCGTCGCTTCGCGATGCTCAAGTTCCGCACCATGCGGCCGGACGCCGAAGCGGCGACGGGGCCGGTCTGGGCCCGGCAAGACGATCCGCGGCGCACGTGGCTCGGCGCGCTGCTGCGCCGGTGGAGCCTCGATGAGCTGCCCCAGCTCCTCAACGTGCTCCGCGGGGAGATGAGCCTGGTGGGCCCGCGGCCCGAGCGCCCGGTCTTCGTCGAGGAGTTCCGGCGGCAGATCCCCGGCTACATGCTCCGCCACAAGGTGAAGGCCGGCATGACCGGGTGGGCGCAGGTGAACGGCTGGCGGGGCAACACGTCGCTCCAGAAGCGCATCGAGTACGACCTCTATTACATCGAGCGCTGGTCCCTGGCCTTCGATCTCAAGATTCTCGTCAAGACGCTCTGGCGCGGCGTTTTCGGGAAGAACGCCTACTGATGACGGGCCGGGCCCGGCCCCGCGCCTTCCTGGCCTGGATCGCCACCTCGCTGCTGGCCGCCCACCTTGGCTAGTGCCGTTCCAACTTGTTGATACTAAATCTGTCCACGAACGACGTACACGGTGCCTTCCTAGGCGCGAATAGTTGGAACGGCACTAGGTGCCTCATTCTCGGCGGGGATATGCCGCTCATACTCGAATGATTATTCGAGTATGGTCAAGTTCGCAAGTCCTCGCCTGGGAGGTGAGAGAGAGCGCAGGCCGGGTCCTCCTCCTGCATCCGCTTCGGGCCGCCGATTCCCTGCAACTCGTGGCCGCGCTCCTGTGGGCGCGCAGCCGCCCGGCGGGCCATGACTTCGTGTGTCTGGACGAGAGATTACGGGAAGCCGCCTCCAGGGAAGGGTTCGTCGTCTTCCCTTGAGAGATGTCCGAGCCCTCCTGCTGGGCGCCTTCGTCCTGGGGCTCGCCGTCTCCATCACGCTCGCCGAGACGGCCCTGGCGCTGCTGGCCCTGCGCTGGGCGTGGCGGCTCTGGACGGGGCGCGCCCGGCGCAGCTGGCCGCTGGCGGTCCCCTTGGCGGCGTGGATCGCGGCCTCCCTCCTCGCCGCCGCTCTGTCACCGCAGCCGCTGGCGAGCCTGCTGGCCGCCCGGAGCGTGCTCCTGATCGCGACGTTCTACGTCCTGCTCGACGCGCTGGTGGATCCCGCCGACGCCGATCGCTGGCTCAGCTGGCTGCTCGCGCTGATGGCGGGCGTGGCGGTCATCGGGGTTCTCCAGGTCGCGCTGTGCCCGTTCCTCGCTCCGCTCGGGCCTGTCCTCGGTCGGGTCGCGGCCAAGTGCCACCGGGCGCACGCCTTCTACAGCATCTACATGACGCTGGCCGGCGTGCTGAGCCTCGTGCTGCTGGCGGTGCTGCCCCGGGTGCTGCCCGGCGGCGGGAGCGTGGGCGTGCGCTGGCATCTCGTCGCCTGGCTCGCGGGCGGCGCCGGCCTGGCGCTCACCTACGTGCGCGGCGCGTGGGTGGGGCTCCTAGCGGGTGTGGCCGTGCTGCTCGGGCTCCTCCAGCGCGGCCGGCTCCTGCTGATCGCGGGGGTCGTCCTGCTCGCGCTGGCGGTGCTGCTTGTACCGGACCTGCGCCGGCGCGTCGAGAGCATCGCCGACCCGATGGACCCGACGGCCCGCGAGCGCTGGGCCATGTGGGGCAGCGCGCTGGCGATGGCGCGGGACCACCCGCTGCTCGGCGTCGGGCCCGGCGGGGTCAAGCGCGAGTACCCGCAGTACGCCGCCCTCGAGTTCCGCGCCAAGCGCCGGGGGCACGTGCACAACACGCCGCTGCAGGTCCTCGTGGAGCGCGGGATCCTCGGGCTGGCGGCCTGGACCTCGGTCTTCCTCGCCTTCTTCTGGCGCGCCGCGCGCGTCCTGCGCCGCCTGCCGGGCCAGGCGGGGCGACCGCGCGACCTGGTAACGGGCAGCATGGCGGCGATCGCCGGCTTCCTGGTCGGCGGCCTCACCGAGTACAACTTCGGCGATTCCGAGGTGGCGCTGGTGGCTTATGCGATGATGGCGCTCCCGTTCGTGGTGGAGCGCGCGGTCGGCGAGGGGGGCGGCACTGTTCCACTTTCGCGGCATTGACACGCGCTCCGCGCGCTTCCTACACTCGATCGGCTGGAGGTTGCCCATGGAGCCCCGCTCGGCGGTCCTGACCTACCGCGACTACGCCGCCCTTCCCGACGACGGGCGCCGCTATGAGCTACACGATGGAGCCCTGTCCGTGACGCCGGCGCCCGGCACTCGCCACCAGCGAATCAGCCGCGACTTGTTCGAGGTCCTCAACGCGCACGTCAAGGCCCGGAGGCTCGGCGAGGTCCTCTATGCGCCGCTCGACGTGATCCTGAGCGATACGACGGTCCTCCAGCCGGACATCGTCTACTTCGATCACTCGCGGCTGGCGGCGCTCAGCGGGCGCGGGGCGGAGGGCGCGCCAACGCTGGTGGTCGAGATCATCTCCCCATCGACGACCACGATCGACCGGGTCACGAAGCCGCGGCTCTACGCTCGCCACCGGGTTCCATTTTTCTGGTTGGTGGATCCGGAGGCGCGCAGCCTCGAAGCATTCGCGCTCGGGCCTGAGGGTTATTCGCTCGTCGTCCGGGCCAGCGGCGTCACGCCGGTCGGTCCGCCCCCGTTCCCAGACCTCGCCCTGATTCCCGCATCTCTCTGGCCGTAGGCGACCGGGGGGCCTCGTCGCCTCCGGCGTGATCAGTAGGCGGGAATAGGCTCCGTCGCCGAGCGCACGCGGACGAAGTAGTCCTTGAAGCGCACGAGATCGGTTTGCGAAACCATGTCGGAGACGAGGAAGCAGGCGAGGTCGCCCTGCCTCCACACCCAGACCGAGAAGCCGCTGTCGTTCAGGAGCGCCGGCCGGAATCGGTCGTTGATCTTGACGCGCTGCCGCTCGGGCACGGAGAAACCGGGCGCGGGCAGCGCGACGTACGTCACGTGGTGGCCGTCCTCGTCCCGGTAGTGCAGGGCCAGGCCGCGCCGCTGATCGAGGTAGACCGGTTCGGCCGCCAGCAGGCTGAGACGCTCGTCGCCGGTGAAGACCTTGGCCAGCCCGATGCCCGTCTCCTGCGTCAGCCACGGCAGCCCGGCCGGGATGATATCGGCCGGACGGCGCGCGCCCCACATGGCCGCCCGCGTGTGCTCGGCCACGACCGCCCGGGCCAGACGCAGCGCCGGCTCGGTCGGCGCGGTGGGTGGGAGCGTCGGCACGAAGGCGAGCCCCAGCACCAGCGCGGTGGCCGCCGACGCCAGCGTCGGCGCCAGCCACCACGCGCGCACGGATGTCGGGGCCGCCGCCTCGTCGATCGCCGCGCGCAGGCGCGCCGGCGCCGCATGGCGCGGCACCTCGGTGGCCAGCCGGCGGCCCAACGCCTCGTCCGACAGATCCGCGAACCGATCGGTCATTTTCCTTCGTAGTCGCGCAGCAAGCTGCGCAGCCGCTCCTTCGCTCGGAAGATGCGGGACTTGACGGTACCGACCGGGCAGGCCATCACCTGGGCCACCTCTTCGAGCGGCATCCCTTCGATCTCGGCCAGGAGGAGCACCGTCCGGAACTCTTCCGGCAGCCGCAGCAGGGCGCGCTCGAGGTCGGTGTGGGCCTCCAGCGTCCCCGGGCCCTCGGCCGGGGCGTCGTGAAACATCGGGGCGTCCCACTCGGGAACGCCGTCTTCTGCGATGGGTGATTCCCGCTCGCGCAGCCGATAAAACGTCAAGAATGTATTCCTCAGAATTTGAAACAACCACGCACGGAGGTGAGTTCCCGGCTGGAAGCGGTGGGAGAACCGGAGCGCCCGGAGGTAGGTCTCCTGGACCAGGTCCTCCGCCTCGGAGGGTTTCCGGGTGAGATACACGGCGAAGTTGTAGAGAGCGTCGAGATGCTCGAGCGCCTGGCGTCGGAACTCGGGTTCGGTCGCCACGGGGGCTCAGTCCTCGAACCAGCGGGCGGGGTAATCGCCGCGCTGGACGTCGTGCTCGTCCTCCAGCTCCTCCAGCAGCTGGCGGACGGTGCGGTAGAGCGTGGGGTGCTCCAGCTCCGGCGCCAGCTCGGCGAGCGGACGCAGGACGAAGGCGCGTTCGTGCAGGAGCAGGTGGGGAATCTGGAGTCGGTCCGGCACGCTGATCACGCGTTCCTCGTAGAAAAGGATATCGATGTCCAGCGTGCGCGGCGCGAAGCGCGCCGCCTCCGGCGTGACGGTGGAGCGCTCGCGGCCCAGCCCCGTCTCGATCTGCTGCAGGTGCTCGAGCAGGGCGTTCGGTGAGAGCGTCGTCTCGATGACGATCGCGCAGTTGAGATACCAGTCGCGGCGGCTCCGGAACTGGCCGGGCTCACTCTCCCAGGGCTCGGTCTCGTAGAGGCGCGAGGCCGCGACGAACTCGATGCCGGCGGTGCGCCGGAGCGTCGCGACCGCCGCCCGGAGCAACGCCAACCGGTCCCCGAGGTTCGAGCCCAGACTGAGGTAGACGCGGGCCATCAGCGCCTGCGAGTCAGTTCCACGCCCGGCGTTCCCACCAGACCCTCCAGCGGGGGCGTCAGCTTGCGCACGCGGATGCGCACCTCCTGGGTGGGGAACTCGTGCAGGAGCGCGTCGGCGATGAGGCTGGCCAGGCGCTCCAGGAGGTTGACGCGGTTGCGGGTGCCGATCTCGACGATGCGGTGCGCGACCTGGCCGTAGTCGACGGTGGCCCCCAGGTCGTCGGAGAGCGCGGCGGCGGCCAGGTCGAGCGAGAGCTCGGCGTCCACCGAGAACCACGCGCCCAGCGCCTGCTCGGCCTTGGTGGTGCCGTGCTGGCCATAGAACCGCACGTCGTCGAGCAGCAGCTTGTCCGGCATCAGACCTTCACCACCGGGTTCTGCAGGCTGCCGATGCCCTGGATGCGGACCTCGACCCGATCGCCGGGCACCAGCGGCCCCACGCCGGCCGGCGTGCCCGAGGCGATGACGTCGCCGGGCAGGAGCGTCATGATCTCCGAGACGCGCGCGACGATGTCCTCCACGGAGAAGATCAGCTCCGTGGTGTTCGACGACTGCCTGAGCTCGCCGTTGACGTAGGCCTCGATGGCGACGGCGTTGGGATCGATGTCGGTGGCGACGCAGGGGCCGATCGGGCAGAAGCTGTCGAAGGCCTTGGCCCGGACCGGCTGTCGGTCCTTCATTTGTATATCTCGCGCGGTCACGTCGTTGAGGCACGTGTAGCCCAGCACGTGCTCGCGGGCGCGGCCGGCCGGCACGTTCCGACACCGCCGGCGCATCACGATCGCCAGCTCCGCCTCGTGGTCCACCCGCTGACTCTGCGGGGGGTAGAGGATCGGGTCGTCGGGGCCGATCAGCGCGCTCACGGGCTTCAGGAAGATGACGGGCTCGGCCGGGATGGAGAGCCCCAGCTCGGCGGCGTGATCGCGGTAGTTGAGCCCGATGGCGACGATCTTGGACGGCAGCACGGGGGCCAGCAATACCACCTGCCGGACCGGGTACCGTCGCCGGCCGCGCCGGAAGGCGCTGAACGGCGTGCCCGAGTACTCGACGACGTAAGCCCCCTCCAGCACTCCGTAGCGCGTCTTGCCGTCCACCTTGAATCGGACGATCCGCATCGTCTCGCCGGGTCAGAACCCGAGGACGTCCTGCATCGAGTAGAGGCCGGGCGGCTGGGTGGTGACGAAGCGCGCGGCCCGGAGGGCGCCGCGGGCGAAAGTGTCCCGGTTGTGGGCTCGGTGCGTCAGCTCCAGGCGCTCGCCCAGGGTGCCGAAGGACACCGTGTGCTCCCCGACCACGTCGCCGGAGCGCAACGAGAAGATCCCGATCTCTTTCTGTGTGCGCTCTCCCGGCAGCCCCTGGCGACCGTACACGGCGACGGTTCCCAGGTCGCGGCCCAGCGCGGCGGCCAGGACCTCGGCCATCCGCAGCGCGGTGCCGCTGGGCGCGTCCTTCTTGAACCGGTGGTGGATCTCGGAGATCTCCACGTCGTACTCGTCGCCCAGCGTCTTGGCCATGAGGGCGAGGGCCTTGAGGGCCACGGTCACTCCCACCGAGAAGTTGGGCGCCAGCACGATCGCGGTCTTCTTGGCGAGGTCGGAGATCTCCTCGCGCTGCTTGGGAGTGAAGCCGGTGGTGCCGATGACCGCGCGGGCGCCGGCCGCCGCGGCGAGCCGCAGGTGCTGGAGGCTCGCCTCGGGCGTCGAGAACTCGATGAGCACCCGGTCCCGCGCCAGCGCGGCGACGGCGTCGCTCGCGAGCGGAACGCCGAGCGCGCCCACGCCAGCGGTCTCCCCGGCATCCTTTCCCAGGGCCGGGTGGCTGGGCGCCTCCAGCGCGGCGACCAGGCGGAGCTCGCGGGCCTCACCGAGGCAGGCGACGATGCGACTTCCCATGCGGCCGGCGGCGCCGGCCACCACGACGTCCGTCATGATCCCCTCGACGCCCGGCGGGCTACTTCACGAGGCCGTAGGGCTTGAGGACGGCGCGCAGGCGCTCCCGGTTGGCGTCGCTCATGCGGCACATCGGGAGCCGGAACTCCGGCTCGATCATCCCGGCCATGGCCATCGCCTCCTTGATCGGGATGGGGTTCGTCTCGATGAAGGCGGCCCGGGCCAGCGGGAAGAGCTTGTAGTGCAGCTCGCGCGCCCGCTTCCAGTCCCCGTCCAGCGCGGCATGGGTCATCTCCGCCGTCTCGCGGGGCACGATGTTGGCGATCACGGAGATGACGCCGCGCCCGCCGATGGCCATGAGCGGCAGCGTCAGGTTGTCGTCGCCGGAGAGCACCGTGAAGTCGGGGCCGCAGGCGGCGACGACCTGGCTCATCTGGTCGAGCGAGCCCGACGCCTCCTTCACGCCCACGACGTTCTTGCAGTCGCGGGCCAGGCGCGCCAGCGTGTCGGTCTCCACGTTCACCGCCGTCCGGCTCTGGATGTTGTACACGAGGATCGGGATCGAGACCGCCTCGGCCACCGCCCGGAAGTGCCGGTAGAGCCCTTCCTGGGTGGGCTTGTTGTAGTACGGGTTGACGACCAGCGCGGCGGTGGCGCCGGCACGCTCGGCATGACGGGTCAGCTCGATGGCGTGAGCGGTCGAGTTCGACCCCGTGCCCACGATCACGGGGAGCCGGCCCGCCGCGGTCTGGATGATCACCTCCACCACCCGGTCGTGCTCGTCGTGACTGAGGCCGGGGTCCTCCCCCGTGGTGCCGCAGGCCACGATCGCGTCCGTCCCGTGCGTGACGTGGAACTCCACCAGCTCGCGGACCTTCGCCTCATCGACCTTCCCGTTCCGGAACGGGGTCACCATGGCGACGAGCGAACCCTGCAGCGTGCGCGTCATAACACCGTCTCCCCCGCCACCAGGTCTTCGTACGTCTCCCGGCGGCGCACGATCGTGTAGCGATTGCCGTCGACGAGCACCTCGACCGCCCGCGGGCGCGTGTTGTAGTTCGACGCCATCACCGAAGTGTAGGCCCCCGCGCTCATCACCGCCAGCAGGTCGCCCTCCTCCGGTCGGGGCAGCGGGCGGTCCTTGGCCAGGAAGTCGCCCGACTCACAGATCGGGCCCACCACGTCGGCCGTCTCCACCGGGCTCGTGAGCCGCCGCTCGTCGATCGGCCGGATCTCGTGGTAGGCGTTGTAGAGCGCCGGCCGGATGAGGTCGTTCATGGCCGCGTCCACGACGACGAACCGCTTGTCCGGCGTCTCCTTCCGATAGAGCACGCGGGTGAGGAGGACTCCCGCGTTGCCGACGATCGATCGGCCGGGCTCTATCAGTATTGTGACCCCCAGCTCCGCGATGAGCGGGATCACCGTGCGGGCGTAGTCGACGGGGCTGGGTGGAGCCTCGTCGCGGTACCGGATGCCCAGGCCGCCGCCGACGTCGAGCAGGCGCACGGCGATGCCGCGCTGGCGGAGCGCCTTGACGAGGGCGACAACCCGGGCGGTGGCGTCGGCGAAGGGCGACGTCTTCACGAGCTGGGAGCCGATGTGCATGTCGACCCCGACGACCTCCAGGCCGCGCCGGCGGGCCGCGTCGTCGTAGCTCGGCAGGGCCTGGTCGATGGGGATCCCGAACTTGGAGGTCTTGAGCCCTGTCGCGATGTAGGGATGGGTCTGGGGGTCGACGTCGGGGTTCACGCGCAACGATACCGGAGCCCGGGTCCCCATCTCGCGCGCCACCTCGTCCAGCGCGCGCAGCTCGCTCATCGACTCGACGTTGAACATCAGGATGTCGGCCTTGAGCGCGTCACGCATCTCGTCGCGGGTCTTGCCCACGCCGTCGAAGATGATCCGCTTGGGCGGGATGCCTGCCCGCAGCGCGCGGTAGAGCTCGCCACCGCTCACGATGTCGGCGCCGGCGCCGGCCTTGGCCAGCGTGGACAGCACGCCGAGGGTCGAGTTGGCCTTGACCGAATAGCAGATCAGATGCGGCGTGTCCGTGAACGCGCGGTCGTAGGCGGCGAAGGCGTCGAGCAGCGCAGCCTTGGAGTAGACGTAAGCGGGCGTACCGACGGCCTCGGCCAGCGCGCGGAGCGAGACCGATTCACAGGAGAGCTCGCCCTGACGATACGTGACGTGATCCATCTGCGCGTGATATCGGGTATTTTCCCTCGTGACCGTAGCACCCGACCCCGGGGAAGTCAAGGCAGCGTGACCCGCGCCTCGTTCGAGCGCGGGCTCTCGTTCGCGCGCGAGCTCGCATCCTGGGCCGTCACGACATACCTATAAGTCCCGCTGGTCACGTCGCGGTCCACGAAGACGGTGGAGGGCGCCCTGGTGGAGCCGACGCGCTGGAAGGGCCCGCTGCCGGCGGCGCGGTAGACGACGTAGGTGGCGGCGTCGGGGTCGGGGCTCGGTCTCCAGCTCAGACGGACGGTGTTCCCGGCCGGCGCGGCCACGAGATCGGAGGGGGGCGCAGGGGGCGTCATCTTCACGGGCGTGGCGGACACGCGCTCGGTCGGCTGGCTGCGGGCGATCGTCTCTCCCTCGCGGCGGATGGCGCGGACGGCGTAGTAGTACGGGCGCTCGTTCTCGAGGTTCCGGTCGGTGAGCTGCGTCGCCTCGATGGGCGCGGGCGTCACCACCTCGGGCGGCGTGGTCGCGTCGGCGGCGCGGAGCACCTCGTAGGCCAGCGGTCCGGGGGGTGGGGTGCCGTCGACGAGGCGGGCCGGGGCCTCCCAGCGGAGCCTCACCTCGCGCTCGCCGGCCACGGCGGCGAGCCTCGCGGGCGGCTCGGGCGGGGCGATGAGCGTGAGCGTCACGCGCGGCGAGGGCGGGCTCACGCGTCCCTGTCCGTCCTCGGTGACCACGACGTAGCTGTAGCGGCGCCCGGGGGTGAGGCCCTGGCGGTCGGTCAGCCGGATGGCGTGGCCCAGAACGACCGCCGGCGCGGGCGCGTCCGCCGGGGGCGGACCGCCCAGGCGAATGGTCGCCACTTCCATATAGCCGACGATCCGCCCCCGGGACAGGAGCGCCGGCTTGGGCTCGCCGGGGCCGGCGTCCTCGGCACGGAAGACGCGCGCCGCGGCCAGGTCGCGCAGGCGCGTGTTGTCGGCGCGCCGGGTCGGGTTCGTCCAGCTGAGCTCGATGCCGCCGTTCTCGATCACGCCGCGGAGGTCGGTGACGGGCTGGGGCAGGCGCCGCTCGGGGGCCACCGGCGGGCCCGCCTTGCCGCACGCCACCAGCGCGAGGCCGAGCGCCACCAGTGGCGCGAGCCGGCGCATCAGGGGGCGTCGAGGAAGGAGCGCGCGAGGGCCAGGGCCCGGCTGACGGCTGCCGGCGCGGAGCCTCCGGTGACGGCCCGTGCCCGCAGCGAAGCGTCGACGGTGATCGCCGCGCGGACGTCGGAGGCGAACAGATCGGAGAAGCGACGCAGCTCCTCGAGGCTCAGGCCCTCCAGCGTCTTGCCCGCCTCCAGCGCGTGGCGGACGACGCGGCCCACCACCTCGTGGGCCTGGCGGAAGGGCAGCCCCTTCCGCACGAGGTAGTCCGCCAGATCCGTGGCGGTGGCGAAGTGCTCACCGGCCGCCTGGCGCATGCGCTCCGTCTTGAACGTGAGGGAGCCGAGCATCGGCGGCAGCACGGCCAGGATCGCCTCCAGGGTGTCGGCCGAGTCGAAGAACGGCTCCTTGTCCTCCTGCATGTCCGAGTTGTACGCCAGCGGCAGCCCCTTCATCGTCGTGAGCACGGCGACCAGGTTGCCGTAGAGGCGCCCGCTCTTGCCCCGGATCAGCTCGGCCACGTCCGGATTCTTCTTCTGCGGCATGATCGACGAGCCGGTGGCGAAGGCGTCGGCGAACTCCACGAAGCCGAACTCGGCGGTGGCCCACAGCGTCAGGTCGGCGGCCAGGCGCGAGAGATGCATGCCGGTGATGGCGGCGGCGGCCAGGAACTCGACGATGTAGTCCCGGTCGCTGACCGCGTCGAGGCTGTTGGGGCTCGGCGCGGCGAAGCCGAGGTCACGCGCCAGCGCTTCGCGGTCGATGGGGAAGCCCGCCCCGGCCAGGGCGCCGCTGCCCAGCGGCAGCACGTCGGCCCGGGCGCGGCAGGCCTGGAACCTCTCGCGGTCGCGCTGGAACATGAAAACGTAGGCGAGCAGGTGATGCGCGAGCACGATGGGCTGGGCCCGCTGCAGGTGGGTGTAGCCCGGCATGGGAGCCTCTAGCGTCGTGGCGGCGCGCTCCACCAGCGCCGACTGGGTGGTCCGGAGGCCGCGGCCCACGCGCTCGGCCACGTCTTTGAGGTAGAGCCGCTCGTCCAGCGCGATCTGATCGTTGCGCGAGCGCCCCGTGTGCAGCTTGCCGCCGACCGGTCCGATCAGCTCGACGAGGCGGCGCTCGATGTTCATGTGGATGTCTTCCAGCTCGGGGCGGAACGGGAACGTGTCGCCTTCGATCTCCGCCCGGACCGTCTCCAGCCCCTTGAGGATGGCGTCGCGCTCGGCCTCGGTCAGGAGACCCGCGCGGCCCAGCGCCAGCGCCCAGGCCACGCCGCCCTCGATGTCGTAGGGCGCCAGCCGCCGGTCGAACCCCAGCGACGCCGTGAACCGCTCGGCGCCCGGATCGGTCCGCCCGCTGAACCGTCCGGACCAGGGTTTCTTCAAGACAGGAGGGCGGCGATATCCGCCATGACCCGCTGGGTCACGCGCTCGCGCGCCTCGCGCGCGCGGGCCCCGCGGGCCGACGTGAACACGCGTGGCGGCCCGAACCTCACCCCGAGGGGGTGCCGGCGGGGAATGTAGAACCGTCGCCCGACCAGGGCCTGGTAGGTGCCGCGGATGGCGGCGGGGACGACGGGCGCGCCCGAGCGCAGCGCGAGCAGCGCCACGCCCGGCAGACCGGGCTCGAGCCGGCCGCGGACGCTGAAGGGCCCCTCCGGGAAGATCCCGACGATGCGGCCTCGCTCGAGCGCCCCCAGCGCGCTCCGGAGCGCGGCGACGTCCGGCCGCTCGAGGTTGATGGGGATCGAGCCCATGTGGCGGTGGAAGGGCGGATGGAGCGGCGTGGCCCGATACACGCGTGGCATCACGAGGAAGACGATGGGCTCGGGCACGGCCGCGCCGAGCAGGACGCCGTCGAGGTAGTTGTGGTGATTCGCCGCCACGATGTACGGGCCCCGCGCCGGCACGTGCTCGAGACCTTCGACGGCAAAATCGAACCAACGCTGGAGCAGCGCCCGCACGGGCCCGCGCAGCGCGCGGTAGAGCAGGGGCTCGGCGGCGCCGTCGATCACGGCGCGCGGCTTAGCGGAGACGGCCGTCGACGGCGCCATTTCGCCGGGTGTTATAGCACGTTCAGCGGGTGCGTGCGAACCGGTAGCGGGCGACGGCGCTGTTGTGCTCCTCGACCGTGACGGAGAAGTGATGGCGCTGGTCGTCCTTCTTGACGAAGTAGAGATACTTGACCGGGGCCGGGTCGAGCGCCGCCTCGATGGCGCCGAGGCCGGGGCTGGCGATGGGCCCGGGCGGGAGCCCCGCGCGCAGATACGTGTTGTACGGGTGATCGGTGGCCAGATCGGCGCGCGTCAGCGCCCGGCGCTCCTTGCCCACGGCGTACTGGACCGTCGGATCCGCCTGGAGCGGCATCCCCAGCTTGAGCCGGTTCCAGAAGACGGCCGAGATGAGCCGCCGCTCGCCGGGCACCACCGCTTCGCGCTCGATGATCGAGGCCAGCGTGAGCAGCTCGTGTACGCTCAGTTTGCGCTGCCGCGCCCTCTCCAGCAGCTCCGGCGTGAGCTTGCTCTGCAGGCGCTGGATCATGCGCCCGAGCATCTGCTCAGGTGTCATGCCGCGGATGAAGTGGTAGGTGTCCGGGAAGAGGTAGCCCTCGGCGCTGGGACCCTCGATGCCCTGGGCCCGGAGGAAGGCCGGGTCCGTCGCCGCCTTTATGATTTCCGCGGTCCGAGCGAGCCGGGCGCTCTCCAGCGTCCGTCCCAGGTCGGTGAGCGACGCGCCTTCCGGATGCAACACCGGGTGCTGGCGCACCCGGCCGTTCTCCAGCAGCGCGAGGACGTCCAGCGTGGAGGCGTCGCGGGGGACCTCGTACTCGCCGGCCTTGAGGGACCGCAGGCTGCCGCGGACCAGGCTCAGGGCCAGGAAGCCCTCGGGGCTGCGGATCGCGCCCGCCATCTTCAGGCGGGCGGCGATTCCTACCAGGCTCGCGTGGGCCGGGATGAGAACGGTCCGGGGCCCGTCGCGGAGGGGGCCGGGCGGGGTCAGCACGCGCCAGGTCTCCCAGGCGACGAAGACCAGGACTGCGACCAGGAGCAATCGGCGACGTATGCTCATTGTTTGATATACTACGCGCTCGGGGCCGTGCCCCGGAAATTCCAAGGGGGTCTTCATGCTGGAGCTCGAGCTCCCCACGCGTCACGACTGGCAGGTCTCCGAAAACACCTACGGCAAGCTGGTCATCGAGCCGTTCGAGCCGGGATTCGCGCTGACTGTCGGCAACGCCTACCGCCGCGTCATCCTCTCGGCGATCCACGGTGCCGCGCCCACCTGGGTGAAGATCGAGAACGTCCTGCACGAGTTCTCCCACATGCCGGGTGTCATGGAGGACACGCTGGACATCCTCATGAACCTGCGCAAGGTGGTCTTCCGTCTCCACGTCAACCGCCCCAAGATCCTGCGGCTCAAGGTGCAGGGCGTCGGCGTCGTCAAGGCGGGCGACTTCGAGGCGGACGCCGACGTCGAGATCCTGACACCCGACGTGCCGCTCGCCACGCTGGACAAGGACGGCGTGCTGGAGATGGAAGTATGCATCGAGCGCGGCCGGGGCTGGGTGCCGGCCGAACGCCGGGAACCGGAGGCGCTCCCGATCAACGCCATCCTCCTCGACGCCGACTTCTCCCCCGTCAAGCAGGTGAACGCCCACGTGGAGTCGATGGACCAGGCGCACGAGCGGCTCGTGATCGAGGTCTGGACGGACGGCAGCATATCGCCGGCGGTGGCGGTGGGTGAGGCCTCCCGGATCTTGGAGGATCACTTCGATCTGCTGATGGACTTCCCGGTGGCGACTCCGGAGTCGGAGGAGTCGGAGCGGGACGAGCTGCGGCCGCGGGCCGAGCTGAACGAGAACCTCTTCCGCAACGTAGACGAGCTGGAGCTGTCGGTGCGCGCCTCCAACTGTCTCAAGACCGCCAACATCCGGACGATCGCCGACCTCGTGCAGAAGACCGAAGCCGAGCTGCTCAAGACGAAGAACTTCGGCAAGAAGTCGCTCAACGAGATCAAGACGATCCTCGGGGAGATGGGCCTCCACCTGGGGATGCGGCTGGACCCGGAGGAGCTGGA
>DASYUQ010000051.1 GCA_036001065.1 Candidatus Methylomirabilota bacterium | reverse complement strand
GCAGGTGGAATGCACAATTAACGGCCTCGGCGAAAGGGCGGGCAATGCCTCCCTGGAGGAGATCGTGATGGCCCTGCGGACGCGCTCGGACAGCTTCAGCCTGTCCACAGGCATCCGCACGGAGGAACTCTACCGGGCGAGCCGCCTCGTCTCGGACCTGACCGGCTTTGTGGTTCAGAAGAACAAGGCCGTGGTGGGGGCCAACGCCTTCGCCCATGAGGCGGGCATCCACCAGGACGGGGTGATCAAGGAGAAGCTCACCTACGAGATCATGCGGCCGGAGGACATCGGGCGGGCGTCCAACAAGCTGGTGCTCGGCAAGCACTCCGGACGCCACGCGCTGGCCGCCCGACTCCGAGACCTAGGGTTCGAGCTGGCCGGCCCCGAGCTGGACCGGGCCTTCAAGAAGTTCAAGGACCTGGCCGACCGGAAGAAGGAGGTCTACGACGAAGATCTGGTGTCCATCGTCACCGACGAGGCGACGAAGATCCCCGAGACCTACGACCTCGATTACCTCCACGTCATCAGCGGCACCGGCGTGGTGCCGTCGGCGACGGTGCGCCTGCGCAAAGAGGGACAGGTCTTCCAGGACTCCGGAGTCGGAGATGGGCCGGTGGACGCGGTCCTGGCCGCGATCGACGCCATCACCGGGCTGAAGGGGCGGCTGCAAGATTACGCGCTCCGGGCGGCGACGTCGGGCAAGGACGCGATCGGGGAGGTGTCGATGAAGGTGGACTTCGATGGGACCGTCGTGTCCGGCAAGGGGGCGTCGACGGACGTCATCGAGGCCAGCGCCCGCGCCTACCTCAACGCGCTCAACCGGTTGATGCAGGCCAGCACGCAGCGCACCAAGGACGTGGGCCCGTAGCCAGAAGACTGCCGATGCCGATGACGATCAACCTCATCAAGGGTGAGACCTACCAGGCGCACCCGCTCCCCGAGTTCGCCCGCGAGATCATGGCCGCGGGAGGCCTCATGAAGTACGTGGCGAAGAAGAAGGGCCTGACGCCCCGATGACGACCTACCGGGTCGCGGTGCTTCCGGGCGACGGCATCGGCCAGGAAGTGATTCCTGAAGCGATGCGGGTGCTCCAGGCGGTGGCCAAGGGCGCCGGGATCGGCTTCGAGTTCGAGCAGGGGCTCGTCGGCGGGGCCGCTCTCGACGCGACGGGCATGCCCCTGCCGCCCGACACCCTGAAGCTGTGTCGGGAGGCCCACGCGGTCCTCTTCGGCGCCGTGGGCGGGCCGAAGTGGGACGGCGCCCCCCAGGAGCAGCGCCCCGAGCGGGGCCTGCTGGCCATCCGCAAGGAGCTGGACCTCTACGCCAACCTCCGGCCGGCCCGGTGCTTCCCCATGCTGGTGGATGCCTCGCCGCTGAAGCGCTCGGTGGTCGAGGGAACGGACATCATGGTGGTCCGCGAGCTGACGGGCGGCCTCTATTTCGGCGAGCCGCGGGGCGTGGAGTACTTCGCCGACGGCCGCGCCCGCGCCATCAACACGATGACCTACACCTCGCGGGAGATCGAGCGCGTGGCGCGCGTGGGCTTCGACGTGGCCCGCCGGCGCCGGCGGCGCCTGGCGTCGGTCGACAAGGCCAATGTGCTGGCCGTTTCCCAGCTGTGGCGGGACGTGGTGACGAAGACCGCCCGCGACTACCCGGACGTCGCGCTCGAGCACATGCTGGTCGACAACTGCGCCATGGCGCTGGTCCAGAAGCCGACTCACTTCGACACGATCGTGACCGAAAACACCTTCGGTGATATTTTGTCGGATGAGGCCGCGATCCTGGCCGGATCGATGGGCATGCTGCCCTCGGCGTCATTAGGCCTCGTGGGGGCGGGCGGCGGCGCGATGGGGCTCTACGAACCCGTGCACGGGACGGCGCCGGACATCGCGGGTCAGGGGGTGGCCAACCCGATCGCCGCGATCCTGTCGGCCGGAATGCTCCTGCGGTACTCGCTGGACCGGGCCGGCGACGCCGACCGGGTGGATGCCGCCGTGCTGCGCGTCCTGGAAAAGGGCCACCGGACGCGCGACGTCGCGCCGGCCGGCACCGGGACGGTCGGCACCCGGCAGATGACCGATCTCATCGTGAGAGAGGTGGAGGCTCAGTACTGATGGCAGCGGGTGTGGCGGTCGCGGTGATCGGCGCCACCGGCGCGGCGGGGCAGACGACGCTCCGCGTCCTGGAGGAGCGGAAGTTCCCGATCCGCGAGCTCCGCTGCTTCGCCTCCGCGCGGTCGGTGGGCAAGACGGTCACCTTCCGGGGCGAGCCCGTCACAGTCCAGCGGGTCGAGGCCCCCGCCTTCAGGGGTCTGGACATCGTGTTCTGCTCGGCGGGGTCGGCGCAGTCGAAGGAGTTCGTGCCGATGATTCGCCGGGCGGGGGCCGTGGTCATCGACAAGTCGAGCGCCTTCCGGATGGACCCGCAGGTGCCGCTGGTCGTGCCCGAGATCAACGGTCACGTCGCCAAGACGCACCAGGGGATCCTGGCCGTTCCCAACTGCACGACGATCGTCACGGTGATGCCGCTCAAGCCGCTCCACGACGCCGGCCGGCTGCGCCGGGTGGTGGCGACGAGCTTCCAGGCGGCGTCGGGCGCCGGCGTCAGCGGCATCGAGGACCTCCGCCAGCAGACGCTCGCCTGGGCTCGGGGCGAACCGATCGTGCCGCAGCACTTCCCGCACCAGCTGGCGTTCAACCTCATCCCGCACATCGACCGGTTCGGCCCCGACGGCTACACGGGCGAGGAGATGAAGCTGGTCAACGAGGCGCGGAAGATTCTGGCGCTGCCGGATCTGCAGATCTCGCCGACGACCGTGCGGGTGCCCGTGTTCACCTGTCATTCCGTTGCCGTGAACGTGGAGACGGAGGCCAAGATCACCGCCGAGCGGGCGCGGGAGCTGTTCGCGCGGTTCCCGGGGCTCAAGCTCTGGGACGAGCCGGCCGCGCACCGGTACCCGATGCCCATCCTGGTCGAAGGGCAGGACGACTGCTACGTCGGCCGCATCCGCGAGGATCTCTCGCACCCGCGCGGCCTGGTCTTCTGGGTGGTCGGTGACCAGCTGCGCAAGGGCGCAGCGACGAACGCGGTGCAGATCGCGGAGCTGCTGCTGCGCACGTAACCGGGGAGGGGGTGGGGAAGCCCATCGGCCTCAGGCGGTACTACCACCGGCACTTCGGATATCACACCCGCTTTCACATCGCGGTCGTCCTGACGATCGTCGTCGTGGCCTACGCCGTGGTTCCCAGTGTCGCCCGGTTCGTCGGTGCGATCGGCGGCTACGATCCCCACGACTACGAGCCGAAGGACTTCGCCCGGCAGAGCTGGCTCGACGAGAAAGGGCGCATGGTCGGTCTGGCCCACGTGTCCACGCACCTGATCGTCAACGTCTTCCTCTTCCTCCTGGTCGCGCTCGTCTGGCTGGCGCTGGTGCCGCCCGGGGCGTCCCGGCGCCGCTAAGTCCGCATCACGCCGCCGGCACGCGTCCTCCGTCTGGTGCTGTCGTATGACGGCACCGCCTACGCGGGGTGGCAGTTCCAGCCCACGCTGCCCACCGTGCAGGGGCTCCTCGTCGCGGCGGCGCGGAAGCTCCTGGGGCCGGCCACGCGCGTCACCGGCGCCAGCCGCACCGACGCCGGCGTCCACGCGCTGCGCCAGGTCGCCTCGCTGACGACGGAGGCGGCGCTATCGCCGGCGGCCGTCATGGGCGCGCTCAACGCCGAGCTGCCCCCGGACATCCGTATCACCGGGGTCGCCGAGGCGGACGCCGGCTTCCAGGCGCGGCGCGCCGCCATCGGCAAACGCTACGCCTACCTCATCGACAACGGACCGGTCGCGAACCCGCTGCTCCGGCGATACGCCTGGCACGTCGTCCGGACGCTCGATGCCGGCGCGATGCGGCAAGCGCTGATGGGCCTGCGGGGCCGGCACGACTTCAGCGCCTTTTGCGCCGCGGCCGGCCGCGACGCGCCGGCGTTGTGCGACGTCCGCGCCCTGCACGTGCTGCGCCGCAGGCATCGCCTGGCGATCCTGGTCTCGGCGGACCGCTATCTGCACCACATGGTGCGCACCATCGTCGGGAGCCTGGTGGCAGTCGGGCGCGGGTCGCGCGAACCCGCGTGGCTCGGGGAGGTTCTCAGGTCGCGCGACCGGACCCGGGCGGGCCCGACGGCGCCGGCGCACGGCCTCACCTTGCTGCGTGTCCTTTACCCCCGCAAGTAGGGTTCGAGCGCCGGCTTTGCCGGCGCAACGTTTTCCCCTTCCTGGAGGAGGTGTCGGAGGGGGCCGTCGAGGCCCCCTCCGATGGAAGCTGCTAGAATGCGAGGCGGAGATGCGAACGTACTTCAGAGTCCGCGGTGACCGGGCCGAGGAGGTCAGCGGCGAGGTCGTGCGGGAGCTTCCGCTGACCATGTACGTCAACGGCGAGCGCTTCCTCACGCTGCTGTGCTCACCGATGAAGATAGAGGCGCTGGTCGTCGGCTACCTGTGGATGGAGAAGGTCATCGCGGATCCCGAAGAGATCGCCCGCCTGGAGGTTTCCGCGGTCGACGGTCGCGTGGACGCGACGCTGACCCATCCGGTCACCCTGCCCTCGGAGCGGATTCTCACCTCCGGCTGCGGCGGCGGGATCACCTTCCGGATCGATCACCGTCTGTTCCCGCGCCTGGCCTCGTCGCTCAAGGTGCGCCCGGAGCAGCTCAGCGCCCGGATGAAGGATCTCTTCGCGGCCGCGGCCCACTACAAGACTTCGCGCGGCATCCACGGCGCCGCCCTCGCCGACGGCGAGCAGCTGCTGATCGTCGCCGAGGACGTCGGGCGTCACAACGCGGTCGACAAGGTGAAGGGCGAAGCGCTGCTGCGCGGGATTCCCACGCCAGACCGGATCCTCTTGTCGACGGGGCGCGTGTCGTCCGAAATGCTCCTCAAGGCCGCGCGGATGGGCGTGCCGATCGTCGCGTCGCGGACGTCACCGACGGAGATGGCGGTGGCTCTGGCCGAGCAGCTCAACATCACGGTCTGCGGGTACGTGCGCTCGGACGGCCTCAACCTCTACGCCGGCGACGGCCTCCTGCTCTCCGAGCCGGCGGGCGTGTCCCATGGCTGAGCCGACGCCGGACGAGGTGGAGGCGCGCAAGCACTGGCGCCGGATGAAGCGCCAGGACACCGGGCTCGAGCTCTTCCAGCGGGCGGAGGCGAGCCTCGACGATCTCGAGCGGCTGAAGCCCGTCCTCCTCGAGCTGAGTCGTCTCTACAATCCGCTCGTCAACGGCCCCCTGGTGGATCGCGCCAGCTACGCCCGCATCATCGAGTCGGTTCAGGCGGGCCGCATCGACGAGGCGCGCCAGCTCCTGGATGCCCGCCTGGCCCTCTACGCGGTCCAGGATCGCGCGCCGGACGCCCCCCCAGCATGCTCGACGGAGGGCGGTCCCGGGACCGGCAGGTGCTTGTGAAGCTGCGGCAAGCCAGGCGAATTGCCTGACGCAGCGCGCTTGACAGTCTGGTCTGACCAAATTACGATGCCGCCAACTAGATCGAATGCCCGACTTCTCACGTCCTTCGGAGGATCCGCGATGACGCAGAGCCTCACCGAGCGCCTGCAGCAGACCCGCCTTACGGTCGTTGACGTGGACGCGTCGAAGGGTCGCCTGCGCGTCAGGGGCGCGGCCGATGTCTGCACCGAGTTGAGTTGCAGCGAGCAGACCGTCGTCCTCAGCGACGAAGGGAAGTCCGGACTCGAAGCCCTGAACCCCGGAGACATCGTCAAGGTCGAGCCCGCGGGGGGTCGCCCCGAGAAGATCGTCGTGGTGCGTCGTGTCTGGGAAGAGATCGCCAGCCCGGAGATCTGACGTACCGCCCATGGCGCGACCACGCCTGCAGGGACGGCGAGGCCTGTCTGCGAACCAAGTCTGACACAAGAGGGGTGTCGCTATGAGTCTCTCGCGACGCGGATTCTTGAAATTTGGCGCCGGCGCCGCCGGGGTGGTCGTCGCCACCAAGGGCATCGATCTGACCCCGGTGGAAGCCGCCGCCACCTCGATCCGGATCAAGGAAGCCAAGGTCTTCCCGGGCGTCTGTCCGTACTGCGCGGTGGGCTGCGCGCAGCTGATCTACGTGAAGGACAACAAGATCATCGACATCGAGGGGGATCCGGACGCGCCGCATACCGAGGGAGCGCTCTGCCCGAAGGGCTCGTCCACCTACCAGGTGTCGATGAACGAGCGGCGCATCACGAAGTGCCTGTATCGCGCGCCGGGGAGCGACCGCTGGGAGGAGAAACCGCTGGACTGGATGATGGAGCAGATCGCCCAGCGGGTCCGGAAATCGCGCGACGAGACGTTCGTCCAGAAGGCCAAGGCGGGCGACAAGGAGATCACGGTCAACCGCTGCGAGGGGGTCGCCTGGCTCGGCTCCTCGGTGCTCGACAACGAGGAGAACTACCTCATCGCCAAGCTCTCCCGGGGCCTGGGCCTCGTCAACCTCGAGAACTCGGCGCGCCTGTGCCACTCGGCCACGGTGCCGGCGCTGGGCGCCACCTTCGGCCGCGGCGCCATGACGACGAACCTCATCGACGTCCTGAACGCCGACGTGATCATGCCCACCTCCAACTGGGCCGAGTGCCATCCGGTCAGCTACAAGTGGGTGATGAAGGCCAAGGAACGCGGGGCCAAGATCATCCACGTCGATCCCCGCTTCACGCGCACCTCGGCCACCGCGGACATCTGGGTGCCCATCCGCTCCGGGACCAACATTGTGTTCTTCGGCGGGCTCATCCGCTACGCCATCGAGAACAAGAAGTACTTCCACGACTACGTCGTCGCCTACACCAACGCGCCCCTGCTGCTCGATCCGAGCTTCAAGACCGCGACCGACCTCGACGGGGTGTTCAGCGGCTTTGACGCGCAGAAGCGGAGCTACGACCAGTCGACCTGGAAGTTCCAGCTCGACGCCGATGGCTATCCGAAAAAGGATCCCACGCTGCGCGATCCCAACGCCGTGTGGCAACGCCTGCGCCGCCACTATTCCCGCTACACGCCGGAGATGGTGGAAAGGGTGTGCGGGATCCCCAAGGATCTTTTCCTCAAGGTGGCGGAGACCTACTGCTCGGCGTCGGGGCGTGACAAGACCGCCACGGCATCCTACGCGCTCCAGCTGAACCAGTCCACCAACGGCGTCCAGCAGATCCGGGCCCTCTGCATGCTGCAGCTGGTCCTCGGCAACGTGGGTCGGCCGGGCGGCGGCGTGGTGGCCCTTCGCGGCCACTCCAACGTCCAGGGGGCCACGGACTTCGGCACCCTCTATCACATGCTCCCCGGCTACCCGCCGATGCCGCTCCAGGCGGCGCATCCGACCTTCACGGATTACCTGGAGAAGACGACGCCGAAGGGGGGCTATTGGGTCAACAACCCGAAGTTCGTCGTGAGCCTGCTCAAGGCCTGGTGGGGACCGGCCGCCACCAAGGAGAATGACTTCGCCTACGATTACATGCCCAAGCGCGAGAAGGCCGACGCCTACTCGCACCAGCACTTCACGATCGGCATGCTGAAGGGCGCCGTGAAGGGGTTCATCTCCATGGGCCAGAACCCGGCGGTCGATAGCCCGAACGCCAAGATGGTGCGGGCGGCGCTCCGTAACCTCGAGTGGATGGTCGTCGTCGACCTCTTCGAGACCGACACCGCCGCCGTCTGGAAAGAGCCGGGGATCGATCCCAAGTCCTCCAAGGTGGAGGTCTTCTTCATCCCTGGCGCCCCGGCCGCCGAGAAGGACGGCTCCATCACCAACACCATGCGGCTGGCCCAGTGGCATGTGAAGGCCGTGGAGCCGCCGGACGACGCGCGGTCGGACGCCGCCTTCGTCGTGGACGTGGGCAACCGCGTGAAGGCGCTCTACAAGGACTCCAAGGCCGCGAAGGACCGGCCCATCCTCGACCTCGTGTGGGACTACCAGCCCCAGGGCCCGAAGAAGGAGCCCACCATGGAGCTGGTGCTCAAGGAGTGCAACGGCTACGCCACGGAGGACATCAAGGAGAAGGACGGCAAGGAGCTCTACAAGCAGGGGCAGCCGCTCAAGACCTTCGGCCACCTGAAAGATGACGGCTCGACGGCCTGCGGGAACTGGATCTACACCGGCATCTACCCCGAGGAGGGCAAGAACCTGGCCCTCCGCCGCGAGAAGCCCAAGGAGGGCGACTACCTGGCCCACACCTGGGGCTTCGTGTGGCCGGCCAACCGGCGCATCCTCTACAACCGCGCCTCGGCGGACCCCTCGGGCAAGCCGTGGAGCGAGAAGAAGAAGCTCATCTGGTGGAGCAAGGACGAGAAGAAGTGGGTGGGCCTCGACGTGCCCGACTTCGGCCCGACGCTGGCGCCCGACGCGCCGCGGGCCAAGGATGGCCCGCTCAAGGGCATCAGCGGCACCGACGCGTTCATCATGAACCCGCACGGCCTCGGGCAATTCTTCGCCTCGGTCGTGGACGGCCCGTTCCCCGAGCACTACGAGCCATTCGAGTCGCCGACCAAGAACCTGCTCTCCAAGGTGCAGAACAACCCGGTGGCCAAGTACTGGGACATCGGCGACCTCAACAAGCTCGGCACCCCCGACAAGTATCCGTACGTCCTGACGACCTATCGGCTCACGGAGCACCACGCGGCCGGTATGTCGCGCCACGTGCCGTGGCTGTCCGAGCTGTTCTTCGGCCACTTCGCCGAGATCGGGCCGGAGATGGCCAAACAGCTCGGGATCCAGAACGGCGACATGATCACCGTCGAGACGCCGCGGGCCAAGATCAAGGTCCGGGCGCTGGTCACCGAGCGCATCAAGCCCTTCATCATCGACGGCAAGAAGGTGTACCAGGTCGGCATCCCGTGGCACTGGGGCTACCAGGGCGTCATGAAGTCCGCCCGCGGTGACATCACCAACGACTTGGTGGCGAGCCTCGGCGATCCCACGACGTTCATCCAGGAGTCCAAAGCGCTCCTCTGCAACGTCCGGAAGGGGGTGTCGTAGCCATGGCCCGCACGCTCGCGATGTTCACGGACGTCTCGCTGTGCATCGGCTGCCGCGCCTGTCAGGTCGCTTGCAAGCAGTGGAACCAGCTCGCGCCAGAGGAGCCGGAGTGGACGGGGACCTACCAGAATCACCCCCACTTCACGGACAAGAGCTATCGGCTCGTCCGGTTCTTCGAGCAGACGGATGGCCAGGGCGGCCTCACCTGGCACATGATGTCGGACGTCTGCAAGCACTGCGCCCAGGCCGGTTGCCTGGAAGCCTGTCCCACCGGGGCGATCTACCGGACCGAGTACGGCACCGTCAACATCAACCAGGACATCTGCAACGGGTGCCGGTACTGCGTGTCGGCGTGCCCGTTCGGCGTGGTCGCGTACAACGAGGACACCGGCACCGCCACCAAATGCACCTTCTGCAACGACCGCATCCACAACGGCCTCGGCCCCGCCTGCGCCAAGGCCTGCCCGACGGAGTCGATCAGGTTCGGGTACCGTGACGAGCTGGCCGCCAAGGCCCGCAAGCGGGTCGAGGACCTCAAGCGGATGGGCTTTAAGGACGCCCAGCTCTACGGCGAGGATCAGAACGGGCCGGTGGGCGGGCTCAACGCCTTCTTCCTGCTCCTGGCCAAGCCGTCGCTCTACGGCCTGCCCGAGAACCCCAAGCTGCCCCAGGGCAACGTCCTGGTCGACTCGCTCCTGTCCATCGGCGCGGCCGTCATGGTCGGCCTCGGCGCGGTCGTGGTCTTCCGCGACCGCGGAGGGAAGGGGGGCGCCTGATGGAACCCGGACTCCTCAAGAGCGCCGACTGGCCGCTCCTCATCGACCTCTACTTCTTCCTGGGGGGGGTCGCCGGCGGCGCGTTCGTCATCGCCACGGTGGCCAGCCTCCTCGACCCCCACCGCTACCGCGACCTGACGCGCGTCGGCTACTATGTCGCGCTGCTGGCGATCATCCCGGGCCCGATCCTGCTGACCGTGGATCTCGGGATCCCGAGCCGGTTCCTGCACATGCTGATGGTGTCCAAGCCGACCACGGCGATCGGCATGTACGCGATCACCGTCGGGCCATTCCATCTCAAGCCGTTCTCCCCGATGAGCGCCGGGGCCTGGGCCCTCGTGCTGTTCAGCGCCTGCGCGTTCCTGGCCGCCCTCCTGACGTTCCTGGAGGACCGCGGCAACCCGCGCCTCGGCCCCGCCCGTGTCATCATCGGCATCGTCGGCGGCGTTTTTGGATTTTTCATCGCCGCCTACCCGGGCGTGCTGCTCGACGCCACCGCGCGGCCGCTGTTTATCAGCGCCCACTGGCTGGGCGCGCTGTTCCTCGCGGTCGGCGCCGCCACCGGTGGTGCCGCCATCGCCTTGATCCTGAGCCTCCTCGGGGGCGGGACCGCGGATTCGCTGTCGCGCCTCATGAAGATCACCGCCTTCGCCCTGATCCTCGAGCTGGTGTTCCTGGCGCTGTTCGTGGTCAGTGTCTCGGCCACCGGGTCGCGGGGCATCCGCGAGGCGCTGGCCCAACTCCTGATCGGCTCCGACGCCATCTTCTTCTGGGGGGGCGCCGTGGGGCTGGGGCTGGTGATCCCGCTGCTCCTGCAAGTGGGGGGCGCAATCAGGAAGGCGACCCCCGGCATGACGGCGCTCGTCTCAGTGCTGGTGCTCGTCGGCGGCTTCCTGGTCAAGTACGTGATCATCGTCGCGGGTCAGAGGGTGCTGTCCTAACTCCGACCCGGCGCCGGCGTCAGTCGAGGGGCCCCGCTCGCCGGGGCCCCTCGTGCTTTAAAAAGAGGACGAGCCAGTGATCTACGCCACGCTTCTGGCGGAATGGGAGGCGTTGCTCGAGCGGCGCCCGACGTTCCGTGAGCCGCTGAAGGCCTACCGCGAGATCCTGGTGGCCTGGAGCCGCTGGTCGGGCGAGCGCGTTGCGCCGCTCGGCTGGACGGCCGCCGAGTGTCGGGAGCGCTGGCGGCGTGGCGTTCCGCTCCTGGCCGAAACCTCTCCGGTCGTGGAGCCCGAGGCGCTCGAGGACCTGCTGGTTCCCGCGATGGAGTTGCTGTTCGCCGCCGGCACGGACGACGAGGCGCTCCGGCGATTCGCCCAGGCGTGGGACGGGGGTGAAGTGACGCCGGCGGCGCTCCTGCCGGGAAAGGGCACGCTCGGATCCGCGACGATCCGCGAGCGCCTCGGGCTACAGCCGGACGCCCTCGGCTTTCTCGCGGGAAGCGCTCTCCGCCCGGTCCTGGAGGACTACTTCGCCGGGTGCCGCGCGCACTTCAGCGACGGCGTGTGGGAGCTCGGCGTCTGCCCGTTCTGCGGCGCGCCGGCCGGGTTCACCGACATCGTGGAAAACGGCGGGCGGCGTCTGGCCTGCCACCTCTGCGGCGGAGCCTGGATCTTTCCCCGGCTCAAGTGTTCCTATTGCGGCAGCCTGGACTCGAAGGACATCGTCAAGTTCCAGGCCGAAGACAGGGAGGAAGGCTACCTGATCGGTGGTTGCCGGAAGTGCCACGGCTACCTGAAGGAGCTCGATCGCCGCGTCCGCTGGAACGCCGGATCGGCGCTGGTCGAGGACTGGGGGTCTCCCCACCTCGACCTGGTAGCGCATCGCGCCGGGTACTGGCGCGCCGTTCCGACCCTCATCGACCTCGAGCGGGCGAGCCGCCCCGGCGCCTGAGCGGGTCTCCCCCCCAGCAGACGCGGGGTTCGGCTCTCGCAGACACGCATCGGAAATATGGTAAACTCCTGGGAAATCTGACGTTATGCCGTCCGTGTTCACGCTCGCCGTCATCGCCTATGTGTGCGCCACCGGGCTAGCCCTGGCCCATCTCATCCAGCGCGAGGAGTTGGTCCATCGCCTCGCCTCGGTCGCGACGCTTGCGGGATGGGCATGTCACACCGTCGCCCTCATCATGCTCGGTGTAGAGATGGGCCGTCCCCCGCTCGGCAGCCTCACGGAGGCCGTCTCGGTGGCGGTGTGGGTGGCGGTGGGGCTGACGATGTGGGTGGAGCGCCAGTACGGCGTCAAGGTCCTGGGCGCCTTCGTGCTGCCCGTCGTGCTGATGCTGAGCGTGTCCTCCGCCGCCCGGCCCCTCAGCCTCGGGCAGGTGGACCGCGCGCTGTCGAGCGCATGGATGTGGGTGCACATCGCGCTGGCGCTCGTCGGCATCGCCGCCTTCGTCCTCAACTTCGCCGGCGCGCTCATGTATCTCCTCCAGGAGCGCCAGCTCAAGGCCAAGCGGCCTGGAGCGTTCTACTACCGGCTGCCGGCGCTCGCGACCCTCGACCGGCTCACGTACCGCACGCTCGCCGTCGGCTTCCCGTTCCTCACCACGGGCATCATCCTCGGCGCGCTGTGGGCGACCGCCGCCTGGGGCAGCGTCTTCGCCTTCGACCCCCTGGCAATGCTCTCGTTCGTCGCCTGGGCCATCTACGCGGCGACTCTGGCGGGGCGGGCCGCCGCCGGATGGCACGGCCGGCGCGCCGCGTACTTCTCCATCGTCGGATTCGTCGCGCTGGTGCTGACGCTGGGCGCGGGACTGTTCCTGCCGGGCAAGCACGGCTCCTGATGACGCTCTTCGCCAGCGGCTTGAACCACCGTGCCGCGCCGGTCGGCGTCCGCGAGCAGCTCGCGGTGGAGGAGGACAAGCTCCGCGAGATCCTGCGCGACGTCCAGGCGACCGGCCTGGTGAACGAGGCTCTCATCCTCTCGACCTGCAACCGCGTCGAGGTCTACGGCGTGGCCGACGTACCCGGTGAGGCGCGGGCGGTGGCGTTCCGCCACCTCTGCCGCCACCGCGGCTTCGATCCGGCGAGCCTCGAACCCTACCTGTACACGCACCTCGACGGTGAGGCGGTGCGCCACGCGTTTCGCGTTGCCTCCAGCCTCGATTCCATGATGGTCGGTGAGCCCCAGATCCTCGGCCAGGTCAAGGACGCCTTCGCGCTGGCCCGGTCGTGCGAGACGGTCGGGCCGACCCTCCACACGCTCTTCACCCAGGCGTTCGCCGTGGCCAAGCGGGTGCGGACGGAGACGGAGATCGGACGCCACGCCGTCTCCGTCTCCTTCGCCGCGGTCGAGCTGGCCAAGAAGATCTTCGCGGGCCTCACCGGCAAGGCGGTCCTGCTGCTGGGCGCCGGGAAGATGGGCGAGCTGGCGGCGCGGCACCTGCTGGAGCAGGGCGCGTTCCCCATCTACGTCGTGAACCGAACGTGGGCCCGCGCCCAGGAGGTGGCCCGGGCCCTGGCGGGCACGGCCGTGCCCTTCGAGGAGCTGCCGACCGCGCTGGCGGCCGTGGACATCGCCATCACGTCCACGGGCGCCCCGCAGCCGATCGTCACCCGGGAGGCGGTCGCGCGGATCATGCACGGGCGGCGGGCGCGGCCACTGTTCTTCATCGACATCGCGGTGCCGCGCGACGTCGAGCCGAGCGTGGGCGGGCTGGGCAACGTCTACTGCTACGACATCGACGACCTCAAACAGGTGGTCGACTCCAACCTGCGCGAGCGGGCCCGCGAGGCCCAGCGGGCGGAGGCCCTGGTCGAGCGGGAGGTGGCGAAGTTCCTGGCCCGGCTCGCGGACGTGGCGATCATCCCCACCATCGTCTCCCTGCGCGACCGACTGGAGGCGATCCGGATCGGGGAGGTCCGCAAGGCGCTGGCGCGCCGGCCGAACGCTTCACCGGAGATCCGCGAGGCGATCGAGGCCGTGTCCACCGCGATCGTCAACAAGATCCTGCACGCCCCCATCACGAAGCTGCGCGAGTCCTCGCGGGCCGGCGCCGGTCGCTCTTGGATGGAGCTGGTCCACGAACTCTTCGGGCTGGGTCGTGCGAGCCGCAAGTCGGACCGGGGCTGGGGCCCCGGCGACTGAGGCGCGCCTATGGACAATCGACCCGTGATCCGGCTGGGCACACGCTCGAGCCCGCTGGCGCTGGCCCAGGCCGCCGCCGTCGCCGAGGGGCTCCGTCGCCTGGGTGCCGAGATCGAGATCATTCCCGTCAAGACCGAAGGCGATCGTCTGTTCGGGGCACGGCTGGCGGAGCTCGGCGGCAAGGGACTGTTCGTGCGCGAGCTGGAGGAGGCGCTGGCGGAAGGCACGATCGACGCCGCCGTCCACAGTCTCAAGGACCTTCCCGCCGAACAGCCCGATGGGCTCGTGCTGGCCGCCTTCGCGGAGCGGGAGGACCCGCGCGACGTCGTGGTCACGCGGGCCGGCGGGGGCCTGGAGGATCTGCCGAAGGCGGCCGTCGTCGGCACCTCCAGCCTTCGGCGGCGGGCCTTCGCGCTGGCGGTCCGCCCCGACCTGGTCGTCGAGCCGATCCGCGGAAACGTCGACACGCGGATGCGCAAGCTGACCGCCGGCGCCTGCGACGCGCTCATCCTGGCGGCGGCTGGGTTGTCCCGGCTCGGCCTGCATCCCCCCCACGTCACGCCGCTGGCGCCCGACCGCTTCGTGCCTGCCGTGGGCCAGGGGATCCTCGGCATCGAGGTGCGCCGCGACGACGGGTCAACGCTGCGGCTGGTCCGCGCGCTCGACCACGCCGAGACGCGGACATGCGCGCTGGCCGAGCGCGCCTTTCTGCGACGGCTCGGCGCCTCTTGCGCCACGCCCATGGCCGGGCACGCCGTGGTCTCGCGCGCCGTGGTGGGTGCGCGCTTGACCATGACCGCGGTGGTGGCGAGCGAGGATGGGCGGCGGATCCTGAGGGCCGAGGCCGGGGGCGCGCCGGAGGATGCCGAGCGCCTGGGCCGGGGACTGGCCGAGGGGCTCCTCGCACAAGGCGCCGCGTCGGTGGCGGCGCTCAATCCCGGCCGGTGGCCATCGTGAAGGCCGCTGGAGGCCTCGAGGGGCGGACGATCGTCGTCACGCGGGCTGCCGAGCAGGCCCAGCGGTTCGTCGAGCTGCTGGAGGCGGAGGGCGCCCGTGTGCTGCAGGTGCCGATGATCGCCATCGAGCCGCCGCCCTCCTGGACGCCGCTGGACCGGGCGCTCGACAGCCTGGACACCTTCACATGGGTGATCTTCACCAGCGTGAACGGCGTGACCATGGTGGACCGCCGGCTCCGGGAGCGTGGGCTGGGCTGGGGCGCGTTCCGGCACCTCCGGGTGGCGGCGATCGGTCCGGCGACGGCCGAGACGCTGGCCGAGCATGGCCTCCGCCCCCACGCGGTGCCCGCCGACTATCGAGCCGAGGGGCTCGTGGAGCGGCTGCGCGGCGAGATCGGGCCTCACGACCGCGTGCTGCTGCCCCGGGCGGAGCAGACGCGCGATGTGCTGCCGAAAGAGTTGGGGCGGCTCGGCGCGACGGTGAGGGAAGTGCCTGCGTATACTACCCGCCGGGTCGACGCCAGCGCCGCGCGCTTGCGGGAGGCGCTGGCCGGGGGGACGGTGGACGCGGTGACGTTCACCAGCTCGTCGACCGCGCGCAACTTCGCCGAGCTGTTCAGTGACGAGGAGCGTCGCGCCTGGATGGAGCGGGTGACGGTCGCCTCGATCGGACCGGTCACCGCGGCGACGGCCGCCGAGTACGGGATCACGACGCACGTGACGCCGCGGGAGTACACGATCCCCGCCCTGGCGCGGGCCATCGTGGAGCATTTTTGGGGGCGGGGGCCGGGGCTGGGTCGCTCGGCGCTCCGGTCGGGCAGGAGGAACGAGTGATGGGACAGCCGGTCTTTCGTCCGAGACGTCTCCGGGAGAAGCCGCTGCTGCGCAAGCTCGTGCGCGAGACGCGGCTCGGGGTGGACGATCTCGTCTACCCCGTCTTCGCCGTCCATGGCCGCGGCATCCGCGACCCGATCGCCTCCATGCCGGGCCAGTTCAGGCTCTCGATCGACGAGCTGCTCAAGGACGCCAAGGATGTGGCGGGCATGGGCATCCCCGCGTTGCTGCTCTTCGGGCTCCCCGAGGAGAAGGACCCGCGCGGCTCGGAGGCGTACGCCGAGGACGGTATCGTCCAGCAGGCGGTGCGAGCGGTGAAGGATACCGTGCCCGATCTCCTTGTCTTCACCGATGTCTGTCTGTGCCAGTACACGAGCCACGGCCACTGCGGCGTCGTCGAAGACGGGGCCGTCCGCAACGACCCGACGCTGGAGCTGCTGGCCAGGGTGGCCGTCTCCCACGCCGAGGCCGGCGCCGACATGGTGGCGCCCTCGGACATGATGGACGGCCGCGTGGGAGCCATCCGCGAGGCTCTCGACGAGGGCAATTACGCGGAGGTGCCCATCCTGGCCTACTCGGCCAAGTACGCCTCCTGCTTCTACGGGCCTTTCCGGGACGCGGCGGACTCGGCGCCACAGTTCGGCGACCGCCGCGCGTACCAGATGGACCCGGCCAACGGCGCGGAAGCGATGAGGGAGATCGCGCTCGACCTGGACGAGGGCGCGGACATCGTCATGGTCAAGCCGGCGTTACCCTTCCTCGACGTCATCTCCCGGGCGAAGACGGAGTTCGGGGTGCCGCTGGCGGCCTACTCGGTCTCCGGCGAGTACGCGATGATCAAGGCCGCCGGCCAGCTCGGCTGGCTCGACGAGCGGCGCGCGATGATGGAAGCGCTCACCGCGATCCGCCGCGCGGGCGCCGACATCGTCATCACCTACTTCGCCAAGGACGCGGCGCGCCTGCTCGAGCACGATCGGGAGGCGTGAAGCATTGGTGGGCGCCACCCGCATGAGGATCTCGGCCAAGGGCGAGTACGCCATCCGGGCGGTGCTCGACCTGGCGCTGCACCATGGTGGCGGGCTGATCCCGATCCAGGAGATCGCGGCGCGCCAGCGGATTCCGCAGCGCTACCTGGAGCAGGTGCTGCTCGCGCTCAAGCGCGCCGATCTCCTCGCGTCGAAGCGGGGGGCGTCCGGCGGCTACCACCTCACACGCTCGCCGGAGCAGGTCACGGTCGGCGAGGTGTTGCGCGCGGTGGAGGGCGCCAGCGCCCCCTTCGAGCCGCAGGGCCGGGACCGCGCCTGGCGGGACGGCCACGAGCTGGTCGAGCTGTGGGGGGCCATCGCCGAAGCCGTGTCCGCCGTCGTCGACCGGCTCACCTTCGGCGAGCTCGCCGCGCGCGTGCGCGAGCGGCTGAGCCTGGCCCGGCCCATGTACCACATCTGACGGCGAGGGAGCCCATGGCACGCCCGGCAATCGCGTCCACGGTTCTGGAGCTGATCGGTTGGACACCCATGGTCCGCCTCCGGCGGCTCCCCGCCGCCGGGGGCGCCCGCGTCGTGGCCAAGCTGGAGTCGGTGAATCCGGGCGGCAGTGTGAAGGACCGGATCGCGGTGGCGATGCTCGAGGACGCCGAGCGCCGGGGGCGGCTCAAGCCCGGCGGCACCATCGTCGAGCCGACGAGCGGCAACACCGGGATCGGTCTCGCCATGGCCGCCGCCGTGAACGGATACCGGCTCATCCTCACCATGCCCGACGACATGAGCATCGAGCGCCAGCGGCTGCTCGCGCGCTTCGGCGCCGAGCTCCATCTCACGCCGGCCATCGAGGGGATGACGGGCGCGGTCTTCGCGGCGCAGGAGCTCGTGCGGGAGCACCCCGACTACTTCATGCCCCAGCAGTTCGAGAATCCCGCCAACCCGGAGGTGCACCGCCGAACGACCGCGCTCGAAATCCTGGAGGCCCTCGAGGGTCAGCGGCTCGACGCGTTCGTGGCGGGCGTAGGGACGGGAGGAACGATCACGGGCGTCGGTGAAGTGCTCAAGGACAAGACGCCGGGGGTCCTGGTGATCGCGGTGGAGCCGGCGCGTTCGCCGGTGCTCTCGGGCGGCCGGTCGCGCCCGCACGCGATCCAGGGCATCGGCGCCTCCTTCGTCCCCGGGGTCCTCAATCGCCAGGTCATCGACCGCGTGATCCAGGTCCGCGACGAGGACGCGCTCGCCTGGTCGCGGCGTCTGACGCGCGAGGAGGGGCTGCTGGTGGGAACCTCGGCCGGCGCGGCCGCCTTCGCCGCGTGCGCCGTGGCGGCGGAGCTCGGGCCCGAGCAGCTCGTCGTCACCCTGTTGCCCGACACCGGGGAGCGCTACCTGAGCCTGGGGTAGCGGAGGTCAACGCATGATCGTCACCGTGTATATTCCGACCCCCTTCCGGCGGGCCACGGGCAACCGGGACCGCATCGAGGTGTCGGCGTCGGACGTGGGTGAGCTCCTGGACGAGCTGGAACGCTCGTTCCCGGGGCTCAAGGGGCTCGTCCGCGACGAGAAGGGCGAGGTCTACGACCACGTGAACATCTACGTGAACAGCGAGGCGATCGAGGCGCTGGAGGGGCTCCAGACGGCGCTGCACGACGGCGACGAGGTGACGATCATTCCCGCCCTGGCCGGCGGTCGCCGGTGATCCTCGCCGCCGACGAGGTCGAAGCCATCAAGCAGCAGGCGGCGGAGGAGTATCCCCGCGAGGCCTGCGGCGTCGTGCTGGTGCGGGGGGCCGAGCGCCGGCTGCTGCGCTGCCGGAACGATCAGGATGCCCTGCACGCCCGCGATCCGCGCCGCTATCCCCGCGACGCCCGCACGGCCTATCACATCGCCGACGCCGATCGGCTCGCAATGGTCCGCCTGGAGCAGGACGGCTTCGCGCCGGTCGTCATCTATCATTCGCACGTGGAGGCGGGCGCCTACTTCTCGGAGACGGACAAGCGTCAGGCGCTGATGAACGGGGAGCCCATCTATCCGGAGGCGACGTATGTCGTCGTCTCCGTCGTGAGCGGCCGGGTGGAAGCCATGAATGGCTTTCGCTGGGACCTGGGCGCGCAGGACTTCCGGCCCGTCGAAGTAACCTCGGAGGGGGCGGACGTTACGGCCCCCTCCGAAGCCGTGAAGAGCTCGCGGGAGTTGTTCGCGGCGGCCGAGCGGGTGATCCCGGGCGGCGTGAATAGCCCGGTGCGCGCGTTCCGCGGGGTGGGGGGGCAGCCGTTCTTCGTGGCCCGGGCCGAGGGGGCCCGCCTGTGGGACGTGGACGGGCGCTCCTACATCGACTTCGTCGGGTCGTGGGGACCGCTCGTTCTCGGTCATGCGGCGCCGGCTGTCGTGGCGGCCGTGGTCGATGCGGCCGCGCGCGGCACCAGCTACGGCACCCCCACGGCCGCGGAAGTGGAGATGGCGGAGGCGATCACGGCCGCCTATCCGTCGATGGAGCTGGTCCGGCTGGTCAGCTCGGGGACCGAGGCGGCCATGAGCGCCATCCGCGTGGCCCGCGGCGCCACCGGCCGTGATCTCGTCGTGAAGTTCGACGGCTGCTACCACGGCCACGCCGACAGTCTTCTGGTCAAGGCCGGCTCCGGCGGCGCGACGTTTTCGATCCCCGACAGCCGGGGCGTGCCCGAGAGCCTGGCCCGGCTGACGGTGACGGCGCCGTTCAACGACCTCGAGGCCGTGCGCGCGATCTTCGGCGCCCGCGGCGCCCAGATCGCCGCCGTGATCGTCGAGCCCGTTGCGGGAAACATGGGCGTCGTGCCTCCGGCGCCGGGCTTCCTGGGGGGGCTGCGGGAGCTCTGCACGCGGCACGGCGCGGCGTTGATCTTCGACGAGGTGATCACGGGGTTCCGGGTGGCCTACGGCGGCGCCCAGGCCCTCTACGACGTCCGTCCCGATCTCACGTGCCTGGGCAAGATCATCGGAGGCGGTTTGCCGGTCGGGGCCTACGGCGGCCGCCGCGACCTGATGGCGCACGTCGCGCCGCTCGGCGGCGTCTATCAGGCCGGCACGCTGTCGGGCAATCCGCTGGCGGTGGCGGCCGGCCTGGCCACGATCCGGGCGCTCCGCGAGGGCGACCCCTACGCCCGCCTGGACGTCCTGGGGACGCGGCTGGAACGCGGGCTGCGCACGGCGGCGGAAAAGTCCGGCGTCCCCCTCATCGTGAACCGCGTAGGTTCGATGCTGACGGCGTTCTTCACGACCGGTCCGGTGACGGACTACGCGACCGCCAAGCGGTCCGACACGGCCCGCTACGCGCGCTACTTCCACGCGATGCTCGAGCGCGGCGTGTTCCTGGCGCCGTCGCAGTTCGAGGCGGCGTTCGTGTCCCTGGCCCACTCGGAGGCCGACCTCGAACGCGCGGCGCGCGCCGCCGCCGAGGCGCTGGGCGCCCTCGCCTAGTGCCGTTCCAACTATTCGCGCCTAGGAAGGCACCGTGTACGTGTATCAACAAGTTGGAACGGCACTAGCGGCCGGATATTGACTTGTTTCCGGCGCTGGTGATACGGTTCAGCCGCTTCTACGAATGCTCCGGAGGGCCCTCGACCGTCGATGAGAGCGAAGGCAGGCGTGGGAGCGCTGGGTTTGGCGCTCCTCGCCATTCTGGTCTTCCTGGGCGTGTACTCGTGGAGCCGACAGCCAGCCGCCGCCCGACCCTCCGTGCAGCCCATCAACTTCCCCCACAACGTGCACGTGCAGACGTACAAGATCGACTGCCAGTACTGCCACGCTGACGCGCGCCGGTCCGAGTACGCCGGCCTGCCCTCGGTCGCGCGCTGCATGGGCTGTCACAAGATCACGGCGGCGGACAAGCCGGAGATCAAGAAGCTGGCGGAGTACGCGGCCAGGAGCGAGCCGATCCCGTGGGTGCGCGTCTACAAGGTGCCGGAGTTCACCTACTTCACGCACAAGGCCCACCTGCGGGCGGGGCTCTCCTGCCAGACCTGCCACGGCCCGGTGGAGACGATGACCACCGTCGGCGGCCAGACGGGGCCGCGCCTGGCCAACGATCTGCTGAACGTGGTCGGCCTGCGGCCGGCGGCGCCGCCGCTGACCATGGGCTGGTGTATCGAGTGCCATCGTCGGGAGAACGCCGCCCGCGGCATGCACGCGCCGCTGGACTGCGTCACATGTCACCACTGATCGGACGCCGGGGGCTCAGGCGATGAAGCGACGCGACTTCTTCAAGATCGTGACGACCTCGGGCGCGGCGGCGGTGGTGGCGGGCTGCCAGCAATCGGCCGAACGGATCCTGCCTCTGGTCGTGCCCAACGAGCAGATCGTGCCCGGCGTGGCCGCGTGGTTCTCGACCGTGTGCCGCGAGTGCCCGGCCGGCTGCGGTGTCATCGCGCGCAACCGCGACGGGCGCGTCGTCAAGCTCGAGGGCAATCCCGACCATCCGGTCAACCGTGGCGCGCTCTGCCTCCGGGGCCAGGCGGCCCTGCAGGGCGCCTATCATCCCGACCGCTTCGCCGGGCCCCAGCGGCGCCAGGGCGGCGCGCTCGGCGCCGTGAGCTGGGACGAGGCGCTGAAGCTGGTGGCCGGCAAGATCGGTGAGCTGCGCCAGGCCGGCCGGGGCAAGGCCGTTGCGCTCGTCACGCAGCTGGAGAACGGAAGCCTGGCGGTGCTGATGGACCGCTGGACGCAGGCCCTGGGCACGCGACCGCGCCTGAGCCTCGAGCCGTTCGGCTACGAAGCGATTCGGGCGGCGAACCGGATCGTCTTCAACCGTGACGCGATCCCGTACTACGCCTTCGAGGAGGCCGAGGTCGTCCTCTCCTTCGGGGCCGACTTCATCGAGACGTGGCTGTCGAACGTGAGCTATGCCCGAGCCTTCAAGAGGATGCACGGCTTCCGCGAGGGACGCGCGGGAACCTTCATCCACGTGGAGCCCCGGCAGTCCCTGACCGCCGCCAACGCCGACGAGTGGGTGCGGAACGCCCCGGGCACCGAAGGGCTCCTGGCCCTCGCGATCTTGAGGGCGATGATCGACGAGGGGCTGGCCGACCGGCGGTTCAGCGAGGCGGTAGCGGGCATCGACGTGAGGAAGGTCGCCGAGGAGAGCGGAGTCTCCGCCGAAACCATCAAGCACATCGCCACGCTTTTCGGCCGCGCCCGGCCGGGGCTGGCGGTGGGCGGCGGGGTCGCGATGACGGGAACCAACGCGACCCCGACGCTGGTGGCGATCAATCTATTGAACGCCGCCACCGGCGCCACCGGCCGGACGATCCGGTTCGGTCCGGACTCGGCCTACGGCAAGGTGACCCCGTACGGAGAGGTCGCCCAGCTCGTCCAGGCGATGGCCAGGGGCGAGATCGAGGTGCTCCTGGTGGGGCCGCGGATCAACCCGGCCTTCGCGCTGCCGGGCGGGCTCAAGTTCGCGGAGGCCGCCCGCAAGGTGGGGCTCGTCGTGAGCTTCGCCAACCAGCCGGACGAGACGACCGCGCTCGCCCACCTCGTCCTTCCCGACACGCACTGGCTCGAGTCCTGGGGGGACTATGCGCCGCGCGAGGGCGTCATGGGTCTGATGCAGCCCACGATGTCGCCGGTACGTGACGCCTTGCCGATGGGGGACGTGCTGCTCCGCGCGGCTCGCGCCGTGCTCGGCACCGAAGAAGGCAAGGGGCCGCTGCCGTGGGCGTCCGTCGAGCAGTACCTCAAGACCGCCTGGGAGCCGCTGCTGCGGGGCCAGCCCGACGGCTGGGAGGCGGCGCTCCAGCAGGGCGGCGTGTGGAGGCAGACGCCGACCGCGCCGGTCACGGCGAAGATCGGCGCCGTGCAGGCGTCGCGCCCCAGGCTGGAGGGCGACGCGGGCGGGCTCGTTCTCCTCGCCTATCCCTCCTTCCGGTTCTACGACGGCCGCGCTGCGGGCGCGGCCTGGCTCCAGGAAGCGCCCGACACGATGACGCAGGCCGTGTGGGACGCGTGGGTGGAGATCTCGCGGGAGACCGCCGCCAAGCTCGGCATCGCCCAGGGCGATGTCGTGCGCGTCTCCTCGCCCCACGGCGCCATCGAGCTTCCGGCGTATGTCTCGGCCTCTCTGCACCCGAGCGCGGTGGCCATCCCCATCGGGCACCGCTGGGCGCCCTACCACGCGCGCTACGTGGCGGCCTCACCCACGCCGACGAACCCGGTCGCGCTGCTGTCCGCGGGAGCGGATCCGGCCTCGGGGGCGGCAGCCTATCTTGGCGTCAGGGTCACGCTGACCAAGACGGGGGCGCGGCGGCCGCTGGCGATTCTGCAGGCCACCCATGACCAGGACCAGCGCGAGATCGCCCAGCACGTGGATCTCCGCGCGGCCCGCGAGCAGGCCCTCCGGGGCAAGCCCAAAGAGCACGAGTTCATCAGCATGTACCCGCCCCAGCACTATCCGGGCTATCGCTGGGGAATGGCGATCGACGTCGATCAGTGCGTGGGCTGCCAGGCCTGCGTGGTCGCCTGTCAGGCCGAAAACAACGTGCCGGTGGTGGGCAAGGCCCAGGCCGCGTACGGACGGCAGCAGCAGTGGCTCCGCATCGAGCGCTGGGCGGAAGGCCGGGCGGAGCGCCCGCTGAACGTCTTCCTGCCGATGCTCTGCCAGCATTGTGAAGTCGCGCCGTGCGAGCCGGTGTGTCCGGTGTTCGCCGCCTATCGGACCGAGGAAGGGCTGAATGGTCAGGTCTACAACCGGTGTGTCGGCACGCGCTACTGCGGCAACAACTGCCCCTATCACGTGCGGCGCTTCAACTGGTACAACCAGGAGTTCCCGCCGCCGCTCGACGTTCAGCTCAACCCCGACGTCACCGTCCGCCAGCTCGGGGTCATGGAGAAGTGCACGATGTGCATCCAGCGCATCGTGGCCGGCAAGGACCGCGCGCGCGACGAGAAGCGGTCCGTGCGCGACGGCGACGTTCTCACCGCCTGCCAGCAGACCTGCCCGACCCAAGCCATCACGTTCGGCAACCTCAAGGACGACAAGAGCGAGGTCTCGAAGCTGGCCCACTCGCCGCGCGCCTATCACGTGCTCGAGGAGCTGGGCACGCGGCCGTCGGTCACCTATCTCAAGAAGGTCGTGAGGGGTCACGCGTGAACGTGGCCCTGCGAGCCGCAGCCGCCGGCGAGGCGAGCCTATGAGCGTGGCCACCGAGCGCCACCGCCCGCCGACGTTCGCCGACGTCAACCGCGACGTCCTGCGCACGCTGGCGACGCCGGGCAACCTCTATTTCGGCTGGATGTGCGTGGTGGGGCTGATCCTGGCGGCGGGCATCCTGGCCTGGACCTGGCAGATCTACATCGGCATGGGCGCGGCGGGAAAGCGCACGCCCCAGATGTGGGCGATGTACATCACCTCCTTCGTGTTCTGGATCGGTATCGGCCACGCCGGCACGCTCATCTCGGCGATCCTCTACCTCTTCCGGGCCCGCTGGCGCACGTCGATCTTTCGGGCCGCGGAGGCCATGACGATCTTCGCCGTCATGACGGCCGGGCTGTTCCCGCTGATCCACGCCGGGCGCATGTGGTTCGCCTACTTCCTGCTGCCCTACTGGAACCAGCGCGATCTGTGGCCGAACTTCCGCTCGCCGCTCGTGTGGGACGTCTTCGCCATCTCGACCTATCTCTCCATCAGCACCGTCTTCTTCATCGTGGGCCTGATCCCCGACGTGGCGGCCCTGCGCGACGCCACCACCGGCTGGCGCCAGCGCATCTATGCCATGCTGGCCCTCGGCTGGGAGGGGAGCGACCGCCAGTGGCGCCACTACCGGCGGGCCTACGGCCTGTTCGCCGCCCTGGCCACGCCGTTGGTCCTGTCGGTCCACAGCGTGGTGTCGTGGGACTTCGCGGTGGCCCTGGTCCCCGGCTGGCACTCCACGCTCTTCGCGCCCTTCTTCGTCGATGGCGCGATCTTCTCCGGCTTCGCGATGGTGCTGGTGCTGGTCCTGCCCATGCGCCACTTCTTCAACCTCCACGCCTACATCCAGGAAAAGCACCTGGACGCCATGGGCAAGCTCATTCTGACAACCGGCCTGGTGCTGACCTACTTCTACGTCTGCGAGCTCTTCACGTCCTGGTACAGCGGCGACCACTTCGAACGGGCGTCGCTCTTCTGGAAGGTGACCAAGTCGTACGCCTGGGCACTCTGGCTCATGTACTTCTGCAACTGCATCTCGCCGCTGATCCTCTTCTGGAGGCGCGCGCGCACGAGCCCGGTGGTGCTCTACATCGTATCCATCCTGGTGCTGATCGGGATGTGGTTCGAGCGCTTCAACATCATCGTGCCGTCGCTCGCCCACGACTTCTATCCCTACACGTGGGGGATCTACGTGCCGACCCCGACCGACACCATGATCGTCATCGGCAGCTTCGCCTGGTTCTTCCTGCTGTTCCTCGGCTTCATCCGGGTGATGCCGTCGCTGTCCATCGTGGAGGTCAAGGAAACGCTCCCCCAGCCGCTGAAGGACGGCGCCCGTGGCCGCCACTGACACCGTCCTCGGCGTCTTCGCCCACGTGGACACCACGGTGCGGGCCCTCGAGGAGCTGCGGGCCAAGGGCTACCACGACCTCACCGTGTACACGCCCGCGCCCGTGCACGAGATCGAGGAGGCGCTGGAGCGGGACCGGCCGGTGAGCCATGTCCGCCTCTTCACGCTCATCGGCGCGCTCACCGGGACCGCCTCGGGCTTCCTCCTCACGATCTGGTCGGCGCTCAAGTGGGGCCTGGTGACGGGCGGCAAGCCGATCGCCTCCATCCCCCCCTTCGTGGTCATCGCCTTCGAGCTCACGATCCTCTTCGGCGGGTTGGCGACGCTGCTGGGCCTCGTGATCCTGGCCCGCCTGCCGCGCCTGCGGCCGTCGGCGGCCTACGACCCGCGCTTCACGAACGACCGCTTCGGGGTTGCCGTCCACTGCGCGCCGGAGCGGGGCCCGTCCGTGCGCCAGATCCTGACCACGGCCGGCGCCGAAGAGGTGAGGGCCCGATGAAGTACGTCTTCATCCTCGTCCTGCTGCTGGTGGTGGCCTCGGGCGGGCTCATGGGGATGGTGATCGTCGTGCGCTTCGTCGACAACATGACCCAGACGGCCAAGGTCGTCCCCGGTGAGCGCGTGTTCCGAATGCCGGCGGGCGTCATCCCCCGCGGGGGCGCGCTGATCCCGCCGCGGGAGCAGCGGGACGTCGCCGCCAAGCAGCCGAACCCGATCAAGCCGGGGGCGGAGTCGGTGGCGGTAGGCCGCCAGCACTTCGCCACCTTCTGCGCGCCCTGCCACGGCCCCGAGGGCAAGGGCGGGGTCACCGGCCCGGTGGCGACCAAGTTCATCCCCGCGCCCGACCTGACCAACGCCGAGCTGCAGAAGCAGCGCACGGACGGCTACTGGCACAGCTACATCATGGCCGGCGGGGCCGTCATGCCGTCCTACGTCGAGGCGCTCTCGTCCCAGGAGGCGTGGCACATCGTCAACTTCCTCCGCACGCTGGCCGCGAAATGAGACATCCTGTGTCAACCCGAGAGTCGGGCACGCCGACTCGAGCGCCGGCTTCGCCGGCGCAACCTGTGCTGGGGGAGGCCTCGGAGGGGGCCGTCGCGCCCAGGGGGCGCGCCTGTGACGTCGCCCCCTCCGACGTATGAGCGTGATCTGGGGGCTGCTGGCGGCGCTGGGGGCGCTGGCCTTCGTCCTGGGCGTCAACTCGGCGGAGGCCGCGCGCGTGTGGTCGATCTACCTCGTGAACCTCGTCTTCTGGTCGGGGCTGGCCGTCACCGGCCCGGCGATCGCGGGGATGATGCAGCTCACCGAGGCGCGCTGGTCGCCGAGCGTGCGGCGCATCGCGCTGACGACGGCCGGCTTCCTCCCGGCGGCATTCGTCCTGCTGCTCATCCTCTTCACCGGTCGCGTCGTGCTCTATCCATGGGTCACGCATCCGATCCCGGTGAAGGCGGCGTGGCTGAACACCCCGTTCTTCTGGCTCCGGACGCTGGGGTGCGCGGCCGCCCTGTTCGGCGTGGCCTTCGTCTTCGTGCGCGCCCTGCTGGGCGACCCGATCCAGCCCGACGACGAGCGGGAGCGGAGCCGGCGCAACCGCCTGGCGGTGATCCTCCTCGTGCTGTGGGTAGTCACGGTGTCGCTGTGGGGGTTCGACCTCGTCATGTCGCTCGACCCCCAGTGGTACAGCGGCCTGTTCGGCGGCTACTTCGTCGTCTCCACGCTCTACACGGGCTTCGCGCTGCTGTCGATCCTGACGGTCCTCGCCAACGCGCGGGGGTTGGCCTCGGTGCCGCCCGCCGCCGTCCAGGATGTCGCCAAGCTTCAGTTCGCTCTCTCGATCATGTGGATGTATTTCTTCTGGTCGCAGTACCTCGTCATCTGGTACGGCAACGTGCCGGTCGAAACCCGCTTCGTCGTGCGCCGCTTCCTCACGCAGCCCTGGGGAGCCGTGTCCTGGGTGGTGCTGGTGGTGGGCTGGCTCATCCCGTTCGCCTACCTGCTCAAGCGGCTCACCGGCCGGCCGCCCGAGCGCCACACGCCCCTCGTCGTGGTGGCCGTCTTCGGGCTGGTCGCCATCTTCCTCGAGCGGATCGTCGTCGTCTTTCCCTCCGTCAACCCAGAGGCGGGCTTCGCGCTCGGCTGGCGCGACGCCCTCATCACGGCCGGCTTTTTCGGGGTCTTCGTCCTGAGCCGGCGCTGGTTCTTCGCCCGCTTCCGACCGGTCCTCAACCTGCCGCATCCAAGCCATTAGGATGCGGCGGCCCCCGCGACGCTAAAGTAGGGACGTGCTGACCGTCGAAGAGGCCCTGGCCCAGATCCTCTCCCGGGCCCTGCCACTGGGGACGGAGCGGGTGGACGTCTGCGCGGCCCCGGGGCGCGTCCTCGCCGAGCCCATCGTTTCCCGCCGCGAGATCCCGCCGTGGCCGAACTCCTCCATGGACGGCTACGCCGTGCGGGCGGCCGACACGCGCGCCGTCCCCGTGACGCTCGTCGTCGTGGACTGCGTGGCCGCGGGGACGTTGCCGACCCGACCGGTCGGGCCCGGTGAGGCGGTCAGGATCTTCACCGGAGCCCCGGTGCCCGAGGGCGTCGATGCCGTCATTCCCCAGGAAGACGTCGAGGCGGAAGGCGACCGGGTCCGGATCATCCGCGCCGTAGAGCCGGGCGCCTTCATCCGCCCGCGTGGCGAAGACGTGAGGGTGGGGGACCGCCTGCTCGAGCCGGGCCGTACGCTGGGGCCGGCCGAGGTCGGGTTGCTGGCGACACTGGGCCACACGCCGGTGCTGGTCTACCGGCGGCCGCGCGTGGCCATCCTGTCGACCGGCAACGAGCTGGCGGACCTCGGCACCGAGCCCGCACCCGGCCAGATTCCCAACACGAACACCTACTCGTTGATGGCCCAGGTGCTCGAGGCCGGCGCCGAGCCGATCAACCTCGGAGTGACGCCGGACCGCCTCGAGGCGATCGAGGAGCGGATCCGATGGGGAATGCCCGCGGACGTGCTCATCTCGTCGGCGGGCGTCTCCGTCGGCGAGCTCGATCTGGTCCGCGAGGCGCTCACGCGCTGCGGGGCCGAGCTGCATCTCTGGCAGGTGTCGATGCGTCCCGGTAAGCCGATCACCTTCGGCACGCTCGACCGGCGCCTGGTCTTCGGCCTCCCCGGCAATCCCGTCTCGGCGATGGTGACGTTCGAGCTCTTCGTCCGCCCCGCGCTGCTGGCCATGGCCGGGCGCCGCACCGTGGACCGTCCGCGCATCCGTGCCCGCGCCCTCGATCCCATTGCCAATCCCGGTCACCGGCGCGGCTATCTCCGGGTGACGCTAGCCCGGGACGGCGACGAGTACGGGGCGCGCCTGACCGGCGAGCAGGGCTCCGCCATCCTGCGCTCGATGGTCGAGGCCGATGGGCTGGCCGTCGTGCCCGGCGACACCATCATCGCAAAAGGCGACAGCTTGGAAGTCATTCTTTTACAACATCTTAAGTGACAGGATCTTATAAAGAGCCTTAAACAGGAGGGGTTGGCCGACATCGTTTTTCCCCGCATGCCTTTTTCCGCGCATGCTACGGTCGCGCGCATGAGTCGGGGACTGCTGGCGCTGGCCGTCGTGTTCGCCCTCGCCAGTGGATGTGCGACACGCAGCAGTGTCCGCCAGTTCCGAGCCGAGCTCACCGCGCTCCGGGCCGAGGTGGCTGCGCTTCGCCAGGCTCACGATGAGCAGGCGCGTGAGTCGGCGCGCGCGCTGCAGGAGCTCAGAGCGCTGGAGGCTCGCGTGCGCGATGTGGGCGGCGCGGTGACCGCTCCCAGCGAGGCGGTGGGGCGGCTGGGCTCGCGCGTGACCGCCGTCGAGGAGGGGATCAAGGATGTCCGGGCCGACCTGGCGGCGCGTCCGGCTCCGGCGGCGCCACCGCTACCACCGCCGCCGGCGCCCGAGCGGCCCGCCCGTGACGGCGCCCCGCGGTCGGGCGCGGCCGAAGCGGCGTACAACATCGCGGTGGCAACGTTCCGCGCCCGCGAGCACGGCCAGGCGGTGCTGGAGTTCACCGACTTCCTCGCCAAATACTCCAGGCACCCGCTCGCGCCCAGCGCTCAGTACTGGATCGGCGAAGCCTACTACATCCAGCGCGACTATCGCCAGGCGATCGTCGAGTTCGAAAAGGTGCCGGAGCAGGACTCCGTCAACGGCAAGGCGGCGGATGCGCTGCTCAGGATCGGTCTCTGCTACGCGAACCTTCGGGAGCCGGCGCGCGCCCACCAGGTGTGGCAGCGTCTGGTCCAGGAGCATCCCGACTCCGAGGCCGCCGGGCGGGCGCGCGGCCTCCTGCGCGCGCGCCGGAGCTCCAGCCGACCGTAAGGCGCACCGTATCTGTTCGGGTTCTTGACCGGAGCGCCGGCTCCGGGCAATGTGACGACTCACGTGGAACCCCTCAGGCTCACGCCTCGCGACGCGCGGTATCCCGCGCTGCTGGCCGCCATTCAGTCGCCGCCCGATCTGTGGATCCGGGGCGCCTGCGAGCGCGACGACGCGCTGGCCATCGCGGTGGTGGGCACGCGGCGGGCGACGCCGTATGGCCTGGAGGTCGCCGAGCGCCTGGCCTTCGAGCTGGCGGCGCGCGGCGTGACGGTGATCAGCGGGCTGGCGCGCGGGATCGACACGGCCGCGCACCGCGGCGCGCTCGCCGCCGGCGGCCGCACCATCGCCGTGCTCGGCTGCGGCATCGACGTCGCCTACCCGCCGGAGAACCGCGCGCTGGCCGGCGACATCGCGCGCCAGGGCGCGGTGATCTCGCAGTTCGCGCCCGGCACGCCGCCGTTGCCGGGCTACTTCCCCGCGCGCAACCGTACGATCGCCGGCCTGGCGCTGGGCGTGGTCGTCGTCGAGGCCGGCGAGCGCTCCGGCGCGCTGATCACCGCGGGTCTGGCGGGCGATCTCGGCCGCGAAGTATTCGCCGTTCCAGGCCGAATCACGTCGGATACGAGCCGGGGCTCGAACAGGCTCATTCAGGACGGTGCTAAACTGGTACGCGATTGGGCCGATATCGTGCAAGAATTACCAGATCCGTGGCGTCGGGCCGTTCAAGCCCCTCGGACCGAGCGGGGCGAGGTGGAGCGGCCGGCCGCCGACAGCGAGGAGGCGCGAGTCCTGGCGATGTTGAGGCCGGATGAGCCGCAGCACATCGAGGCGCTCATCGCGCGCAGCGCGACCAACCCGGCGCGCGTCGCAGCGACGCTCGTCGCGCTCGAGCTCGGCGGCTGGGCGCGCCAGCTCGAGGGACAGCGCTGGGTGAGCGTGGCGGTGCGGGCGGGGAGGGCCTAGTGGGGAAATCGCTGGTGGTGGTGGAATCGCCCACGAAGGTGAAGACGATCCAGAAATATCTGGACTCGCGGTACGTCGTCAAAGCCTGCATGGGCCACGTCCGCGATCTGCCCAAGTCCAATCTCGGCGTCGATCCCAAGCGGGGCTTCAAGCCCAAGTACGTCGTGATGCCGGGCAAGAAGAAGGTGCTCGACGAGCTCAAGAAGGCCGCCGAGAAGGCCGACGCGCTCTACGTGGCGACCGACCCCGACCGGGAGGGCGAAGCGATCGGCTGGCATCTGGCCCAGGAGCTGCCCTTCGACAAGAAGAAGGTGTACCGGGTGGCCTTCAACGAGATCACGGAGCGCGCGGTGAAGGCGGCGTTCCAGAATCCGGGGAAGATCGACCTCAAGAAGGTGGACGCCCAGCAGGCGCGCCGCGTCCTCGATCGGCTCGTCGGCTACAGCCTCTCGCCGCTCCTGTGGGAGAAGGTCCAGCGCGGGCTGTCGGCCGGCCGCGTGCAGTCCGTGGCCGTGCGCTTGATCGTCGATCGCGAGCGCGAGATCCAGGCGTTCCGACCCGAAGAGTACTGGTCGCTGCACGCCCGCCTCCGCGCCAAGCGCCCGCCGGAGTTCGTCGCCACCCTCAAGGAGGTGGCGGGTGAGAAGGCCTCGCTGCCCAGCGAGGAGACCACCCGCACGCTCATGGCGTCGCTGGAAGGGGCGCGCTTCACCGTCCGCTCGGTGACGCGCGGCGAGCGCCGGCGGAATCCCGCGCCGCCTTTCATCACCTCGACGCTGCAGCAGGAGGCGGGGCGCAAGCTGGGCTTCTCGGCCAAGAAGACGATGACGGTGGCCCAGCAGCTCTACGAGGGCATCGACGTGGGCGACGACGGTCCCGTCGGCCTCATCACCTATATGCGCACCGACGCGGTCCGCGTGGCGCGCGAGGCGCAGGAGGAGGCGCGGGGGTGGGTGACGGCGCGGCTGGGACGCGAGTACGTGCCGGAGACGCCGCCCGTCTACCGCTCGCGCGGCAGCGCCCAGGAGGCGCACGAGGCCATTCGCCCCTCCGACGTCGCCCGCGAGCCCAAGCTGGTGGCGCGTTTCCTCACCCGGGACCAGCAGGCACTCTACCGGCTCATCTGGGAGCGGTTCCTGGCCAGCCAGATGACGCCGGCGGTCTACGATACCGTCAGCGCCGACATCGAGGCCGGTCGCTGCCTCTTCCGCGCCCAGGGCCAGACGCTCAAGTTCAAGGGGTTCATGGCCGTGTACGTGGAGAGCCGGGAGGACGAGGCGGTCTCCGAGGAGGACGCCGAGAGCGTCGTGCCGCCGCTCGAGGAGGGCGAGGTCCTGGCACTGCTCGGGCTCGACCCCAAGCAGCATTTCACCCAGCCGCCGCCGCGCTACACGGAGGCCTCGCTCATCAAGTCGCTGGAGGAGCTGGGGATCGGAAGGCCGTCGACCTACGCGCAGATCCTCAGCACGATCGTCAACGAGCGTGGCTACGTCCGCCGCGAGCGGCGGACGCTCTTTGCGACCGAGCTCGGCATCGAGGTCACCGACCTGCTCCAGGGCTTCTTCGCGGACATCATGAACGTCGAGTTCACGGCCCAGATGGAGGGTGAGCTCGACCGGGTCGAGGAAGGCGAGCGGAAGTGGGTGGACACGGTCCAGAAGTTCTACGGACCCTTCAAGCGGGACCTGGCCGAAGCCAAGAAGAACATGCGCAACGTGAAGAAGGGGGAGGAGACGGGGGAGGACTGTCCCGAGTGCAGCCAGCCGCTGCTCGAGCGCCGGGGGCGCTTCGGTAAGTTCATCGCCTGCTCCGCCTATCCCGACTGCCGGTACACGCGCGACCTCAACGGCGGCGGGCGGGCGGAAGACGAGCCCACCAACGAGCTCTGCCCCGCCTGTGGTAAACCGATGGTCGTCAAGCACGGGCGCTACGGCAAGTTCATCGCGTGCTCCGGCTACCCCGAGTGCAAGACGACGAAGCCGGTGACCCTCGGCATCGCCTGCCCCCAGCCTGGCTGCGCCGGCGAGCTGGTCGAGCGCCGGTCCCGCCGCGGGCGAACCTTCTACGGGTGCTCGGCCTATCCGACGTGCAAGTTCGTCCTCTGGCAGCGTCCGGTCGCGGAGCCCTGTCCCGCGTGCGGCGCGCCCTTCCTCACCGAGCGCTCGGCCCGGGGCCGGAAGATGCAGACCTGCGTCCGGGACGGGTGCGGCTTCCGGCGGGAGGCCGAGCTGCCAGTGGCATGACCGATCCGCTGGCGCCTTTCCTCCGCTACCTCGCCGTGGAAAAGCACGCCTCTCCCCACACGCTCCGCAGCTACCGGAGCGATCTCGAGGAGTTTCGCCGCTTCCTCGTCGAGATCTCGGGCCGCGATGCGCTGGCCGAGACGATCGCGTCCGTCGACGCGCGCCTGATCCGGGCGTACCTGGCGCGCCTGCACACCCACCGGCGCGAGCCGGTGACGGTGGCGCGGAAGCTCGCCGCGCTCAGGAGCTGGTTCCGGTTCCTCGTGCGCCGGGGCCTCCTGCCGCGCAACCCCGCGCTGGAGGTGAGGGGACCGCGCCTGGGCCGAAAGCTCGTCTCGTTCCTGCCCATCGACGAGGCCGCGCTGCTGGTCGACGCCAAGGGCACTTCGGCCCGCGACCGCGCTATTTTAGAGACGCTCTACGCCACCGGCCTGCGCGTTTCCGAGCTCACCGGGCTCGACCTCGACCACGTGGACCGGCCCCAGCGGACGGTGCGAGTGCTCGGCAAGGGGCGCAAGGAGCGGATCGTGCCGTTCGGTGCCCGGGCGGCGGCCGCGCTCGACGCCTATCTCGACGGAGGCCCGCGCCCGCGCGGGCCGTTGTTCGTGAATCGCCGGGGTGCGCGGCTGGGCGTGCGGAGCGTTTTCGAGATCGTCCGCCACCGGGCGCGGCAGCTCGGGCTCCGGCGGCGAGTCAGCCCGCACACGCTGCGCCACACCTTCGCGACCCATCTCCTGGATGCGGGGGCCGATCTGCGGATGATCCAGGAGCTGCTGGGGCACAGCCGGCTCAGCACGACGCAGCGCTACACGCACGTGGGTGCCGACCAGCTGACGCGCGTGTACGACGCCGCCCATCCCCGTGCCCGCGCGGTTACCCCGAGCCCGTGATGAGCGTGCCGGTGATCCGGGCCACCACGGTTCTCTGTGTCCGCCATCGCGGGCAGGTGGCCATGGCTGGCGACGGCCAGGTGACGATCGGCAACACGGTGGTCAAAGCCAGCGCCCGGAAGGTCCGCAAGCTCTACCACGACAAGATCGTGGCGGGCTTCGCCGGGGCTGCCGCCGACGCCTTCACCCTCTTCGCGCGGTTCGAAGGACGCCTGGAGGAGCACCGGGGCAACCTTCCCCGCGCCGCCGTAGAGCTGGCCAAGGACTGGCGGTCCGATCGGGTCCTGCGCCGGCTGGAGGCGCTGCTGGCCGTGGCCGACCGCGAGAACAGCTTCATCGTGTCCGGCACGGGAGACCTGATCGAGCCCGACGACGGGCTGATCGGAATCGGCTCCGGCGGGCCCTACGCGCTGGCCGCCGCCCGGGCGCTGCTCGGCCACTCCGACCTCGACTCCAAGGCGATCGTCACCGAGGCGATGCGGATCGCGGCCGGCATCTGCGTGTACACCAACGACCACATCACGGTCGAAGTGCTGTGAGGATGTTGGTGCCCGCCGCGGCCTGCCAGAGCGATCTCGCCTCCGTTAGAGCGCGGGCTCTGCCCGCGCAACCATTGGGGTGGCTGGGAGGGGGCCGTGAGGCTCCCCTCCGACTAGGAATCTCGGAGGGGGCCGTAACGTCCGCCCCCTCCGACGGAACCAACGACCACGTGACCGGGGAAGTGCTGTGAACGAGAGCCTGACGCCCGGCCAGATCGTCGCCGAGCTGGACCGCTACATCGTCGGTCAGGAGCGGGCCAAGCGTGCTGTCGCCGTCGCCCTCCGCAACCGGTGGCGCCGCCAGAACCTGCCGCCGGAGCTGCGCGACGAGGTGGCGCCGAAGAACATCATCATGATCGGTCCCACCGGCGTCGGCAAGACCGAGATCGCGCGCCGCCTGGCCAAGCTGGCCCAGGCGCCGTTCGTCAAGGTCGAAGCGTCGAAATACACCGAGGTCGGCTACGTCGGCCGCGACGTGGAGTCGATGATCCGCGACCTCACCGAGCTCTCCGTGAAGATGGTGAAGGACGAGCTGATGGCCGGAGTTCGCGAGCGCGCGGAGCATCTCGCTGAGGATCGCGTCCTCGACCTGCTCCTCCCGCGGCGGTCCACGGAGGCATATTCGAGCGGGTCGCTCGAGGAGATCGGCCCCGACGCGTCGCGGGACGCCACACGCGAGAAACTCCGGGCGCAGCTCCGCGACGGCCGTCTCGACGATCGGATGGTGGAGCTCGAGACGCAGGCGCAAGCGGTGCCGATGGTGGAGGTGCTGTCGGGCCAGGGTATGGAGCAGATGGGCATCGACCTCAAGGAGATGTTGTCGAACATCATGCCGTCGCGCACGAAGCGCCGCCGCGTCCGCATCAGC
>DASYUQ010000050.1 GCA_036001065.1 Candidatus Methylomirabilota bacterium | reverse complement strand
GAGCACCAGCCCCGAATCCGCCACCGCAAGCTTCGCGGCGGCGACGGCGAACTGGGAGAAGCGTCCGCGGTGTTTCGTGCGCCGCGGGTGCATGAACTGCTCGGGCCGGAAGTCCTTCACCTCGGCGGCGACCTTGCACGGGTAGGGCGACGGGTCGAAGGCGGTGATGTAGTCGACGGCGGACTGCCCGGCGACGAGGTTCTTCCAGAAGAGGTCCTTCCCGATGCCGTTCGGGGCCACGACGCCGAGTCCGGTAATTACGACGCGACGACGACCCACGGGCGCCTCCTCGAGTCAGCGCTAAATAGCAGGCCGACTGCCAAACGCCTAAGTTCTGACGCTCGGCCGCTTCCGGGAGCGGCTGCAAAAATCGCAGTGTTGTTAGAATAGGCGAGCCGGTCAGCCATGTCCAGGAACCGATGAACCGTCGACAGTTTCTGACACTTTGCCTGGCCCTCCTGCTGGCGCCGCTGAGGCGGGGGGCGGAGGCGCAGCTCCGCAAGGCGGCGTATGACGTGGACGTCGGGTTCCTGTACCAGACCCTGAGCCTCGAGCTCACCGGGACGCTCGACGAGTCGGTGGACCGGGCGAGCGGGCGCTACGAGATGAAGGCGGTCGGGCAGGGGAGCCGGATCAGCAACCGCATGGAGTCGAGCGGGGTCCGCCGCCAGGGGCGCTGGGTGCCGCTCCAGGCGGTCTCCTGGTTCCAGGTGGCGGGGCGCGAGGCACGCACCGAGTTCACCTACGACTACGCCCGGGGGATCATCGAGTATCACTACCGGGGCGAGACCTTCTTCCTGCGGCGCCTGCGAGTGGCGGACGATGTGGTGGCCATCCCGGACGGGCTGCACGTGGACGACGCCTCCAGCGCCGTCCTCAACTACGCCGATGGCCTGTGGCCTCAGCAGAGCGACGGCAACCTCCTGACCCACGTGGTCCGCCGGCGCCGGCCCGAAAACGAGGGGCCCGACGACGTGCAGAAGTTCTATCGCGCCGAGCTGGTGCCCTTCGTCCTCCGGGTGACGTCCGACCCCGAGACGGGCAAGCCGGCCGCCCTCTTCGACCTGACCCGCTTCTCGTCCTGGGCCCGCGAGGCGCGGCCGGCGCGCGTCATCTTCGGGCCCGACCGGCGTCCCGAGCTGATCACGGCCGCGCTGATGCTGGGCACCTCCGTGAACATCCGGGTCAAGGGCCCGGGATAGTGCACGACCTCGTCACCCTGGGCGAGGTGCTGCTCCGCCTCTCGGTCCCGTCGCCGGGGCGCTTCGAGACCGCGCGCACGCTCGACGTGCAGATCGGGGGCGCCGAGGCCAACGTCGCCGCCGCCTGCGCCCGGCTGGGCATGAAGGCGGCGTGGATCTCGGCGCTGCCCGCCAATCCCTGGGGCGACCGGGTCCGCCGCGAGCTGGTGGGGCACGGCGTGGACTGCTCGTACGTGCGGATGGTCGACGGCGCCCGCCTGGGGCTCTACTTCCTCGAGTACGGAGCGCCGCCCCGCCCCATTCACGTCCTGTACGACCGCCGGGACTCCGCCTTGGCCCGGCTCACCCCCGACGAGGTCGACTGGGCGCCGGTGCGGCAGGCGCGGGTCGTACACCTCACCGGCATCACGCCGGCCCTGGGTCTGGCCGCCCGGGCGCTGAGCGAGCGGGCCTTCCACGAAGCGGCGGCGGTGTCGTTCGACGTCAACTATCGTGCCGCGCTCTGGACCCCGGCAGAGGCCCGCGCCTTCGCAGAATCCGTGCTCCCGGCGGTCCGGTTCTTTTTCGTGGGTTACGAGGAGGCCAGGAGCCTCTTCGCGCTCGAGGGTGAGCCCGTGCGGATGATCGAGGGGCTGGCCCGGCTGGCGCCGAAGGCGACAGTCACCCTCCTGCAGGGCCACGAGGGCTCGCTGACCCTCGACGGCGGGCGCCTGGTGCGGCCGGGCCGAACGCCGGCCGTTCAGGTCGTGGACCCCATCGGAGCAGGCGACGCCTACGTCGCCGGCTTCCTGTGGGCGGCACTGCGCGGCTGCGATCTTCAGGAGACGGTGGACACGGCCAGCGCCGTCGCCGCCCTCAAGTGCTCGATCTGGGGCGACATCGCGCTGATCAGCCCGCGCGACGTGCAGGAGGCCCTCGCTGGCGGTCCCAGCGTCCGCCGGTGATCGGCGCCCTCGCCGGTGTCTTCGTCCAGATCATCTTCCCGGTGGTGGCCATCGTGGCGATCGGCTACCTCCTGGGCCGCCACCGCCCCATCGATCTGGGGGGCGTCACGACGCTCTCGGTGTCGGTGCTGATCCCGGCGATCGTCTTCGATTCCCTGACGCGCGCCGCGGTGCCGCGCGAGCTGCTGGCGCGGCTCATCCTGCACGTCGGCGTTCAGCTCCTCTGCATCGGCCTGCTCACGTCGGCGGCCGCGCGCGTGCTCGGCTGGCGCGGCCCTTCGGGCGCGGCGCTGCTGATGGCCGCCCTGTTCGGCAACTCCGGCAACATCGGCCTACCCCTGGCCCTGTTCGGCTTCGGCCAGGCCGGGCTCGCCATCGCCGGCAGCTGGTTCGCGGTCCATGCCATCAGCGTCCACACGCTCGGGGTGTTCATCGCGGCGCGGGCGCGGACGGGAGCGCGCGCGGCGCTGGCGCGGCTCGTCCGGCTGCCGATCTTGTACGCGATCGTCGCGGGCATCGTCGTCAATGTCTCGGGCTGGCCACCGCCGGCGCCGGTCACGAAGGCGATTCAGCTTCTGGCGGCAGGCTCGCTGGCGGTGCTGCTCTTGCTCGTGGGCCTTCATCTCCCCGGCCTCGCGCCGCGGCCCGAGGCCGGGGGCGCCACGCTGGCCGCGGCCATCCGCCTGCTGGCCGCGCCACCCATCGCCTGGCTGACCGGACGGCTGCTCGGCCTGGACGGCGTGGCGCTGTCGGTGGCGGTGATGCAGGCGAGCATGCCGACGGCGGTGACGGCGGCCCTCTGGGCGATGGAGTTCGACACGCGCCCGGCGCTGGTCGCGGCGGCGGTCGTGCTCTCGACCGTGGCGAGCGCCTTCACGCTGACCTTGCTGCTGACCGTCCTCACCACTCGCTGGTGAGCCAAGGAGCGCATCGATGCCTTCATCCGTCATCCGCAAGGACATCACCCGCAAGCATCTGGAATCGGCGCTGCCCGACGTACGCACGCCGGTGCGCGTCCCCGTTCTGCGCGCCCGGGCGGAAGTCTGGCGCGACGCCCAGGGCATCCCCCACGTCCGAGCCGCCTCGGCGCACGATGTATTCCTGGCCCAGGGGTTCGTGCACGCGCAGGATCGGCTCTGGCAGATGGACTACGACCGGCGCCGCGCCTACGGCCGCTGGGCGGAGTATGCCGGGCCACCGGCGCTCGCTCAGGACCTCCAGATGCGGCGCTTTCGCCTCGAGCAGTCCGCCCGTGCCGACTACGACGCCGTGAACGCCGAGACCCGGGCGATGCTCGAGGCCTACGCCGCCGGCGTGAACGCGTTCATCGAGACCACCAGGGCGCTGCCGATCGAGTACCGCCTGGTCGGCGGCGCGCCCGAGGCCTGGCAGCCCTGGGACAGCGCCGCGGTGTTCAAGGTGCGCCACGTGCTCATGGGCGTCTGGCAGATGAAGGCCTGGCGCGCCCGGCTGCTGCGCCACCTGGGCGCGGCGCGTACGGCCCAGCTCTGCCCGGGGACGCCGCCGAATCCGACGCTGATCGTGCCGCCGGGCGGCGAGTACCGCGGCCCCGCCATCGACGGGCTCCGGGAGCTGACCGACGCCGAGGCGGCGCTGGCGCAGGTGGCCGACTGGGAGGGCGGGAGCAACAACTGGGCGGTGGCGGGCAGCCGGACGGCCTCGGGCAAGCCGCTGGTCGCGGGCGACCCGCACCGGGCGCTCGACGTGCCGAACGTGTACTACCAGAATCACCTGGCCTGCCCCGAGTTCGACGTGATCGGTCTGTCGTTTCCCGGCGTGCCCGGCTTCCCGCACTTCGGCCACAACCGCCACGTCGCCTGGTGCGTCACCCACACCAACGCCGACTACCAGGACCTCTACATCGAGCGGTTCGATCCCGGCGACCCTCGCCGCTACGAGTTCCGGGGGGAGTGGCGGCGGGCCGAGACGGCCCGCGAGACCATCCGCGTGCGGGGCGCCGCGCCGGTCGAGATCGAGGTGACGGCGACCCACCACGGGCCCATCGTCCTCGGCGAGCCCGCCAGCGGCCACGCCTTCGCCTTCCGCTATACGGCGACGGCCGAGCCGAACCGGACGTTCGAGGCGCTCCTGCCGATGCTGCGCGCGGCCTCGGCCGACGAGCTGGTGGGGTCGATGCGCCCGTGGGTGGACCCGGTGAACAACTTCGTCTTCGCGGACGTGCACGGCAACATCGGCTACAAGACGCGCGGCCGGATCCCCATCCGCGCGATGGCCAACGCCTGGGTGCCCGTGCCCGGCTGGGACGGCGCCCACGAGTGGCAGGGCACGATCCCGTTCGAGGAGATGCCGGCCGTCCGTAATCCGGAATCGGGCTGGATCGCGACCGCGAACAGTCGGGTGGCCGGGCTCCAGTACCCCCATTACGTCGGGCTCGACTTCGCGCCCGATTTCCGTACGCGACGCCTCGTCGAGCGCCTGCGCGGAATCCACAACGCGACGGTCGGCGAGATGGCGGCGATCCACGCCGACCGCGTCTCGATCCCCGCGCGTGAGTTCGTCGGAATCCTGAAAGCGATCGCCCCCGTCGATCCCGCCTCGACACCGGCGCTGGAGGCGCTGCTGGCGTGGAACGGTGTGATGGACCGCGAGAGCGCGGCGCCGACCATCTACAGCGCGTTCCGCGAGCGGCTGATGCGTGACCTCATGGCGCCGATCCTCGGTCCCCTCACGGTCGAGGCCTTCGCCGGCGGCGGGCGCGGCGCCGTCGCTCACATGGCGCGCCTGCGCGCGCGGCTCACCGACATGATCCGGCGGGACGACCGGACGCTCCTGCCCCCCGACGCCGACTGGCCCGCCGCGCTGCGGGCGGCGCTGGCCGCCGCGGTGGCCGAGCTTCGCGACGCGCTGGGGCCCGAGGTGGCGTCGTGGCGCTGGGGACGCCTGCACGCCACCCAGCCCCGGCACACGCTCTCGGCCGCCTTTCCCGAGCTGGCGCGGCTGTTCGATCCGCCCTCGGTGCCGATGGGAGGCGACGGCGACACGGTCCAGGCGGCCTCCTATATCGCGACGGCGGGCTACGGGCTGACGTCGACCTCGGTCGCGCGCTACATCTTCGACGTGGGCGACTGGAATCGGAGCGCGTGGGTCGTGCCGCTCGGCTCCTCCGGCCATGCGGGGAGCCCGCACTACGCCGACCAGGCCGCCACCTGGGGCGAGGTGCACCTGCTGCCAATGCGCTACGAGTGGACGCAGATCCGCGCCGACGCCGAGAGCCAGCAGACGCTCGAGCCTTGAGCCGGTGACCTGTTATATTGACGGCGATCATGCGTAGCGTCGCGGACCTGCTGCGGCTCGAAGATCGTGAGGCGATCGAGGCGCTCACCCCCGACGAGCGCGTGGCCCTCGCCCTGGC
>DASYUQ010000049.1 GCA_036001065.1 Candidatus Methylomirabilota bacterium | reverse complement strand
CCGAAGGGGCCGTCGCCGTGCTGCCGCACGTAGGCGATCCGCCGGTGGGCCGTGGGCAATCCCTTGCCCAGCGTCACGCTCAGCCAGTCGAGCACGTACTCGTGGCAGTCCAGCGCGCCCAGGTTGGGCAGTTTCCAGAGCGGGTGGAACTGGTTCTCGATGACCCAGAGCTCCTTGGGCGTGGCCAGGGCCTCGTAGACCTCGATCGCGTCCTCCAGCGGGCAGAGCGGATCGAACTCGCCGGCCACCAGCAGGGTCGGGCACTGGATCTTGTCCACATACCCCCGCACGGTCATCGTCCGCGCCATCTCGTCGAAGGCCTCCTCGTCGTCCGTCCCCGCCATGTACATGAACATCTGTTTGAAGCGGGGGGAGGACTGCGTGAAGATCGTGTTGTTCGGGTTGAAACAGGCCACCCCGCTGACCACGGCCGCCATGCGGTGATCGTAGCTGGCCAGGCGCAGCGACCAGTAGCTGCCCATGCTGATGCCGTAGATGGCGATCTTGGCGGAATCGATCTCCTTCCGGCCGCGCAGGTACTCGATCACCGCCGCGCCGGCGCGCTCGTAGCTGTCCTTGACCGCGCGGATCTTCTGCATGTTCGAGCTGCCCTGCCCGGGCCCGTCCATGGCCAGGACGTGGAAGCCCCGGGGGATGGCGATGTTGTGCGCGGCGCGGGGGAACACCTCCTTCGTCTGGTCCATGCCGGGCACGTACAGGATGCAGGGCGCCCGCCTCCGGTCGGGCAGCAGGTGCAGCAGGCAGGAGATGGTCTTGCCGTCGTCGAAGGGCACCTCCACGCGCTCGATCGGGTAGGCGGCGCACTCCGCGCGGCGATCGACCATCTCGCTGAGCTTGCGGTGGAGACGGATCTTCACCGGGTGATCGTCGTAGAAGATGGGGTGCTGGGCCATCCGGTAGGCCTCGATCGCGTGGTCGTAGTGCTCGGTGGCCGTGGCCTGGAAGCCCTGGGCCTGGGCCCGCCGGCCCAGCGCCTCGTGGTGCTCGGCGGCCTCCCGCCACATCTTGGGCAGCATCCGGTAGTTGTGGGCGCGCTTGGGGGTCTCGGGCTCGTCCCGCTCGAAGTTCTGCACGCGGCCCCGCATGTTCAGGGCCAGATCGAGGATCCACTGCTGGTCGTCACGCCGGGTGCGCATCTTGCGGATCATGGCTCCTCCAGGCATCGACGAAACGTGGGAATGATCGTCCGGCCACAGGCGTCGATGAAGGCGGGGCCGGGCATGCTGGGCTGCCGGATCACGTGGCCCATCCAGGCCAGGCGCGACACCAGCGGTTCGAGCTGGGCGCGCACCTCCGCGGCGCGACCCATGAGATAGAAGCGGCGCGCGGTCTCGACGGGGGTCTCCGAGACCATCTTGGCGGTCACGCTGGGGTGGCGCGTCACCGGATTCACGAGCAGCGTGCCCACGCGGACCCGCTCGGTGTGCTGGGCCGCGGTCAGCACGTTGATGAAGATGTCGCCGTTGCGGAGCCGGCTGTCGGGAAACCAGAAGTGGTCGAACCCGGCGGCCTCGGCGGCTCGGCAGGACTCGACCAGCCGGGCGGGATCGGGAAAGCCGAAGCGGTTGGTGCCGACGGTGAGCATCAGAAGGCGATCGCGCCGCGCCCCAGGAGCGTGCCGGCCCGCAGCTTCGCGTGCAGCTCACCGACCCGCGCCAGCTCCACCGTCTCCGAGACGACGGGAGTGATGCGCCGCTCGGCCACCAGCCGCGCCGCCTCCGACACTTCCCAGCGCGAGGCGTAGCGCGATCCCAGGATGCTGAGTTCCTCGCGGACCATGAGCCGCGGCGCCAGCTCAGTAGCGACCCCGGGGAAGGTCGTGAGCAGCACCAGGCGGCCGCGGCGCCCGAGGTGCTCGAGACAGAACGCCAGCGTCTCCCGGGTGCCGACGAAATCCACGGCGACCGAGACGCCCGCAGGCGCGATCGTCCGCAGCGCGGCGGCGATGTCCGGCGAGTGGAAGTCCACGGCCGCGCGGGTGCCCAGATCGCGCACCGCCTTCAGCTTGTCTTCCGCGCGATCGACCGCGATGACCTCGGCGCCGAAGAGGCGGGCCATCTGCACCATGTGGATGCCCACGCCCCCGCCGGCGCCGACCACCATGACGACGTCGCCGGGGCCGATCCCCGCCCGCCGGGCGACGTGGACCGGCGTGGCGATCGCGTCGGGAATCGCCGTCGCGGCGACCGGCGAGACGCCGTCGGGAAGGGGGAGGAAATTCTCAGCCGGCAATTTCAGATATTCGGCGTAGCCTCCATCGCAGGCGATGCCGACGTTGCCTCGGAGGTTCCGGCACAGCGGCTCGTGGGCGGCCCGGCAGAGGTCGCAGGCGCCGCAGAAGAGATAGAAGTAGGCCAGCACGCGATCGCCGACGCGCGGGCCCTCCACGCCCGTGCCCACCGCGACGACCCGGCCCACCGCCTCGTGCCCGGGGATACGCGGGAGATCCTCGGCGCGCTGGCCCATATTGCCCTTCATGGCGTTGAGGACCGTCAGCCCCACGCCGCACGCCTCGACCTTCACCAGAGCCTCGCCGGGGCCGGGCGACGCCGTGCTCACCTCCTCGTAGGTGACCTCGCCTCCCCACTGACGGAGCACTTGCGCGCGCATGGGTCTGTCCTCAGCGCGGGCGCAGGGCCCGCTGGTAGTAGGTGAGATCGTAGTAGCGCGAGGGATCGACCAGCTCCTTCTTCGGCTGGCCGTACTCGCTCCGGAGCCGCAGCACCGTGCGGATCCCGTCCTCGTCCACCGCGGCGGCGCGCTGGAAGCCGCCTTCCGGGGCGAGGAGGACGTCGTAGGTCTTCGCGGCCAGCTCCGGCGTCATCCCGCGGACGTTGCGCTGGACGATCGCCAGCGCCTCGGCCCGGTTGGCCCGATCGTAGAGCCAGTCGAGCCCCCCGCGATAGGCGCGGATGAATCCGACCAGCTTCCCGGCGTGGGCCTGGGCCCACGACCGCCGCGCGGCGCCGACGAGCCCCTGGTAGCGGCCGAGCGCGTCCACGGCGTTGCCCAGCCGCCGGAAGCCCAGGGACTCGGCGATGATCTCGAAGGGCGTGATCAGGAGCGTGCCGGCGTGCTTCTTCTCCTTGAGCGCCTCCCAGCGCTGGAGCACGCCGCCCGCCCGCACCAGCGTGAACTCGCCCTCCTTGAGCCCGCCGCGCTCCAGCATCTTGCGCAGGACGAAGGCATAGCCCGTCGTCAGCGCGTCGACCGAGAGCTCCTTGCCCTTGAGGTCGGCGTAGGACCCGATCTCCGGCTGGACGACCAGGCGGAGGAAGCCGTTGTCGCCGCCCATGAAGGCGAACAGATCGGGCGTGCCCGCGACCGGCGCTTCCCCCTGCCCTTCCTGATAGGCGATGACGTTGTCGATGGCCGTCATGCCGATATCGAACTTGCCCTCGATCAGGTTGGTGAGCTGGAAGACGGAGGACGGCGTGGGCGTGAGCTTCACGTCGAGCCCCTCGCGCGCGAACAGGCCCTTGTCCTGGGCGGCCCAGATCGGCCAGTTGAAGCCGCCGGGGAACACGATCACCTGGAGCGGGGCCGGCGTCTGCGCGCGAGAGGTGAGCGGCGCAGACATCACGAGAAATGCCGTCACAAGGAGCACCGCGATCCGCATCGTTCTCCTCCCAACTCCTATCGTTATTCTCCGGCGCGAGGTTGTGCGGCTTCGAGCAGATTCATAGCCAGACTGCTTAGCCTCAAATATTCGTAAGCGCGTACCGGGTCCGTGATTTCGGCGTCAGATGAGTGACTCCTCTCGCTCCTTTTCCAACAGCCAGAAACTTATGATGCAGAACCCGCTCCTGAATCCACTTCTGGTATTCAAAGAAGTAATCCCAGATCGCGGTAAGTATCTCTCGGGCCTCCGGGGTCAGCGTCCTGCGAAGTTCATCCACTGGAGGCCTTTTCTCAGTAGTCATCGTTGACCATCACCTCAGTCTCTCTCGGAGCCGCAGTCGCAGTCCTGCCTGGCTCGCGCAAGCTCGCAGAGCACCCGCTCGGGCGTGATCGGCTGCTCGGTGATCATCACGCCGAAGGGCGCCAGGGCGTCGTTGACCGCGTTCAGGATGGCCGCCGGCGCTCCCGTCGTGCCGGCCTCCCCGGCGCCCTTGAAGCCCCCCGCCAGTCCCGGCGCCGGGGTTTCGAGATGATGGACCTCGATCGGGGGGATGTCCACCGCCGTCGGCACGGCGTAGTCCATCAGCGTCGTGGTGAGGAGCTGGCCCGCGGCGTCGTACGCGCAGTGCTCCCAGAGGGCGCCGCCGATGCCCTGCACGATCCCGCCCGCGATCTGGCCCTCGACCAGCGCGGGGTTGACGATGCGACCGCAGTCGTCCACCGCTACGTACTTGAGCACGCGGACCTTGCCCGTTTCGACGTCGACCTCGACCATCGCGAGGTGAGCGCCGTTGGTGAACGTCCACGCCGCGGGGTTGGCGTAGTGCACGGTCGCCTCCAGGCTCGGCTCGAGGCCTCTGAGAGCATTGGAGCGGAAGTGCACCGTGCGCGCCAGCTCGCCGAAGCCCAGCCCCCGGTCGGGGCTGCCGCGCACGCTCGCGCGGCCGTCGCCGAGCTCGATGTCCTCGGCGTGGGCCTCCAGCAACGCGGCGGCCAGGCGGCGGATCTTGTCGCCCAGCGCGCGGGCGGCCAGCAGGGTGGCGCTCCCGCCGATGGGCATGCCGCGGCTGGCCCAGGTGCCGCCGCCGTACGGCACCATCGCCGTGTCGCCCGACAGGACGGTGACGGCGTCGAGGGGAACGCCCAGCTCGTCGGCGATGATCTGGCCGAGCGCCGTCCCCGTGCCTTGCCCCTGGTTGGTGACGCCGACGAGAGCGGTGACGGCGCCCGAGGGCTCCAGGCGCACCGTCGTGCCCTCCTGGCCCGAGATGGGCGCGCCGCCGATCCCGTAGAACTGCGCCCCCGGCCCCGTCAGCTCGACGAAGCACGAGAGCCCGATCCCCAGATGGCGCCCGGCGGGGCGCGCGGCCGCCTGCTCGCGCCGGAGCTCGGCGTACTTCGCCACGTCGAGCAGCCGCTCCAGGGCCGCCTGATAGCTGCCGCTGTCATAGACGTTGCCCGTGGCCGACGTGTAGGGAAACTCCTCGGGACGTACGAGGTTGCGCCGGCGGATCTCGGCCGGGTCGAGCCGGAGGTCGCGGGCGATCAGCTCCAGCATGCTCTCGGTGACGGCGGCGGCGATCGGGTGGCCGACGGCGCGGTACTGCGAGGTGATCACCTTGTTCTGCGCCACCACCCGCAGCGTGGCGTCGTAGTGGCGCACGCGATACGGTCCCGGCAGCAGGCGCAGGACCTGGCCGCCCTCCACGACGCTGGAGCGCGGGTAGGCGGAGTACGGTCCGACCGCGGCGACGATGCTCGCCCGCATCGCGGTCACCGTTCCATCGGCAGTCGCCGCCACTTCCACCGCGATGGTCTGCTCGCGGGCATGGATGTCGGAGAGGAACGACTCGCGCCGGCTGGCGACCCACTTCAGGGGACGGCCGAGGGTGAGCGCCAGCGCCACCGCCGCCAGGTCGTCCTGGTAGACGTGGATCTTGATGCCGAAGCTCCCGCCCACGTCGGGCGCGATCACGCGCACGCGGTGCTCCGCGAGCCCGAACAGATCCGCGAGCACGGCTTGCATCATGTGCGGCACCTGAGTCGAGATCCAGACCGTCAGCGCGCGGGTGGAGGGATCGAAGTCGGCGACGAGCCCGCGCGGCTCCAGGGGCACGCCCGTGTGGCGCCCGCTCGCGAACGCGCGGCGATACACCCGGTGGGCGCCGGCGAAGGCGGCGTCGACGTCGCCCGCGGTGATCCGGGCCTCGTAGATGAGGTTGTCCCCCAGCTCCTCGTGGATCAGCGGCGCCCCGGGTCCGAGCGCCATATCGGGGCTGAGCACGGCCGGCAGCGGCTGGTAGGCCACGTCCACGAGCTCGGCGGCGTCGTCGGCCGCGGCCCGGCTCGTGGCCGCGATGGCCACCACCGGCTCGCCGACGTAGCGCACGCGCCCGCGGGCCAGGGGCAGCATCGCGCCCGTCTTCATCCCCTGGTAGTGGAGCAGAATGCCCAGGCAGGGCTTGCAGAGTCGCGCCGCCTCGTCGCCGGTGAGGACGCCGGCGACGCCGGGCGCGCGGCGGGCGGCCGCCGCGTCCAGGTGCCGGATGCGCGCGTGGGGGTGCGGGCTACGCACGAAGGCCACGTGGACCATGCGCGGCGCCACCACGTCCTCCACGTAGCGTCCGCGTCCGGTCAGCAGGCGCGGATCTTCGGCGCGCTTGACGCTCGCTCCGACGTACGGCATGCGCGGCCGGCACTTTATCACGATTGACAGGTGTCGACCCCGCTCCTATGATCGGCCCACTTCGGGCCTGACCGCAGGAGGTTCGGGATGGCGTCGCTCCCTCGCCGCGACTTTCTTCGCCTGGCTGCCGCCGGCTCCGCGACGGTCGTGCTGGCACGCTCCATCGCGAGCGGCCAATCGCGCGACCCCATCAAGATCGGCTTCCCCATTCCGCTCACCGGCCCCTACGGGGCGGAGGCCAGCGACCAGCAGGCCGGCGCCACGCTGGCCGTGGACGAGGTCAACGCCCGCGGCGGCCTGCTGGGCCGGCGCGTCGAGCTGCTCGTGCGCGACGACCAGCTCAAGCCCGGCGTCGGCGCCCAGCGCACGAAGGAGCTCATCGAGAGCGAGAGGGTGCACTTCGTCATCGGCGGGCTCTCGGCCGCCGTCCAAATGGCCATCAACGAGCAGACCAAGGCGGCCCGCATCATCTACGTGTCGATCAGCCAGTCCAACGAGATCACCGCCCGGCCCGACTGGAGCCCCTACACCTTCCACGAGGCCATCAACCCCCACATCACGTCCCAGGCGGTGGCCGGCTGGGCGCTCCGGAACCTCGGGAAGCGCCTCTACGTCCTCTACGCGGATTACGCCTTCGGCCACCAGCTCCGCGATGGCTTCAAGCTGGCCGCCGAGAAGCGCGGCGGCACGTTCCTGGGCGCCGACCCGCACCCGCTCGGCGCCACCGACTACTCGGCCCTCTTCCCCCGGATACAGGCGGCGAAGCCGGACGTGCTCGTGCTCGCCAACTTCGGCAAGGATCAGCTCAACTCGGTGAAGCAGGCGGCGAGCTTCGGCCTCAAATCGCAGATGAAGCTCCTCTGCCCGGTGTTCCTGGGCACGATGCGCCGGGAGGGCGGGCCCGAGGTCTTCGACGGCGTCTACGGAGGGACGACCTTCTACTGGGAGCTGGCCGAGCGCATCCCGTCGGCCAAGCGCTTCGTGGAGGCCTTCCAGAAGAAGCACCAGCGGCCCCCCTTCGACTACGCCGGCTACGCCTACAGCGGCACGCGGCTGCTGCTGGAGGCGGTGGAGCGCGCCAAGTCCCTGGAGGCGGACAAGGTGATCGCCGCGCTGGAGGGCCACACCTACGACCACTACAAGGGCAAGCAGTGGATCCGGAAGTGCGACCACCAGTCCCTCCAGGATGTCTACGTGCTGAAATCGCGCAGCGCCAGGGATCAGAAGTCCGAATGGTCCATCTTCGAGATCGTCGCGAAGGTGGACGCCGACGAATCGCTCGAGCGCACGTGCAAAGAGCTCGGGCACGCCTGAACCCTCGGAGGGGGGCTCCGCCCCCCTTCCGAAACCTCCCCCCGGGAGGATTGCGCGGGCAAAGCCCGCGCCCGAAAGGTAGGAGGCCACCATGGACCGTCGCGCGTTCCTGGGGACCGCAACGGCAGCCGCCGCCGCGCTGGCGTTTCCCGCCGTGCTCCGGGCCCAGACCAGGGACCCGGTCAAGATCGGCTTCCCCATTCCCTTGACCGGGCCCTTCGGCGCCATCGCCGAGGACATGCAGCGGGGGGCCACCCTGGCTATGGAGCAAGTCAACGCCAGAGGCGGCGTGCTGGGACGCAAGCTGGAGGTCCTCTTCCGCGATGACCAGCTCAAGCCCGCGGTGGGTGCCCAGCGGACCAAGGAGCTGATCGAGAACGACCGGGTGCAGTTCGTCGTGGGCGGAATCGCCGCCCACGTCCAGATGGCCATCAACGAGCAGACTAAGAAGGCCGGGGTGCTCTTCATCTCGGTCAGCCAGTCCGACGAGATCAGCGCCAAGCCCGACACGAGCCCGATCACGTTCCACGAGGCGCTCAACCCGACCATCACCGGCCGGGCCATGGCCGCCTGGGCCGTGCAGAACCTCGGCAAGCGGTGGTGGATCGTGTACGCCGACTACGCGTGGGGCAAGCAGAACAACGCCGTGTTCAGCGACATCATCAAGAAGCACGGCGGCACGGTGTTGGAGAGCACGCCCTACCCGCTGGGCAACCCGGAATTCTCGGCTCACCTGCCGAAGATCCAGGCCGCCCGGCCGGAGGTGCTGCTGTCCGTGGCGCCGGGTGCCGATTCCGTCGCCTTTCTCAAACAGGCGATCAGCTTCGGGCTCAAGAAAGACGTCAAGCTCGTCCAGCCCCTGCACATCCTTCCCTACAACCGGCAGGGGGGCGCCGAGCTGTTCAGCGACGTGTACGGTGCGACCTCCTTTTACTGGGAGCTGGAGGACACGATCCCGCAGGCCAAGAGCTTCGTGGAGGCGTTCCGCAAGCGTTTCAACACCGTCCCCGATGCCTACGGGTCCTACGGCTACAGCGGCATCCACGAGGTGGCGCGGGGCGTGGCGGTAGCCAAGTCGCTGGACTCGGAGGCGGTGGCCAAGGCCCTGCGGGCGAACCCGACGTACAGCCACTACAAGAGCAAGCAGTGGTGGCGCGCGTGCGACAACAAGGCGTTCCAGGATCTCTGGATCACGCGCGGGCGGCCGGCCAGCGCGGTGCGCGGCGATTGGGGCCTGCTCGAGATCATCGCCCGGATCCCCGCCAACGAGGAACTGGACCGCACCTGCGCCGAAAAGGGCCACGCCTAGCGCCGTGATCGACATCTCGGCCTCGGCGCTGGCCGCCCAGCTCTTCACCGGCCTCGTGCTGGGCGGGCTCTTCGTCCTGCTCGCCATCGGGCTCAGCCTGATCTTCGGGCTCCTGACCGTGGTGAACTTCGCCCACGGCTCGCTCTACATGCTGGGCGCCTACTTCGGCTTCTTCCTGCTCGGCCTCACCGGCAGCTTCTGGGTGGCGCTGGCGCTGGCGCCGCTGATGGTGGGGGTGTTCGGGCTCCTGGTCGAGCGCTTCCTGGTCCGCCGGCTCTACGGCCGCTCGATCGACGATCCGCTCCTGCTCACCTTCGGGCTGTCCCTGGTCCTGGTGGAGGCGGTGAAGCTCGTGTGGGGCAAGGTCGGCCTCACCCTCGATCCCCCCCGCGAGCTGGGGGCGGCGGTGAACCTGGGCTTCATGACCTTCCCGGTCTACCGCCTCTTCGTCATCGCCGTCACCGCCCTGGTCCTCCTGGCGCTCTGGCTCTTCCTCGAGCGCACCAACGTCGGCCTGGTCATCCGCGCCGGCTCCCGAGATCCGCTGATGGTCCGCGCCCTCGGCATCGATCTGGGGCGCATCTGGCTCGTCGTCTTCGGCATCGGCACCGGGCTGGCCGGGCTGGCCGGGATCCTGGCCGGCCCCATGCGGGGCGTCTACGCCGAGATGGGCGTCACCATCGTTATCGAGTCGTTCGTGGTGGTGGTGGTGGGCGGCATGGGCAGCCTGGTGGGGGCGATCGTGGCCGGCGTGCTCATCGGCGAGGTGGTGAGCCTCACCACCTTCGTCGCCCCCAAGCTGGCCGAGATCATGGTCTTCGTGGTGATGGCCCTCGTCCTGCTCGTGCGCCCCAGCGGGCTCTTCGGCGAGGCGGGGCTGCTGGAATGAAGCCCCGCGCGCCTCGGGCAGGCCACCCCGGTTCACGGCGGGCTGGAGCCGCCGGTAAATGATCGGGCGTCTCGTGGCCTGGCTGGCCGCCCATCCCGTCCTGGGCTTCCTGGGGTTCTTCGCGGTGTTCCCGTTCCTGGTGCCCTACAAGGCGCTGGCCACGCAGGTGCTGATCTTCGGGCTCTTCGCGCTCGGCTTCAATCTCCTCTACGGCTACACGGGCCTGCTCTCGTTCGGGCACGCGGCCTACTACGGGCTCGGCGCCTACGGCACCGGTATCGCGCTGGCCAAGCTCAAGGTCGGCTCCCTCTGGGCCGGGCTCGCCTCCGGTCTGGCCCTGGCGGTGGCCGGGGGGGCGGTCATCGGCTTCCTCTGTCTGCGCCGCCGGGGCATCTACTTCGCCATGCTCACGCTGGCCTTCGC
>DASYUQ010000048.1 GCA_036001065.1 Candidatus Methylomirabilota bacterium | reverse complement strand
CCCACCAACGGGCTCGCCCATGGTCTGATCAAGGATCGCGAATGGGCGGCCGTCCTGGCGCGGGGCTACAACACGTTCCTCTACGAGGAGTTCTTGAGGGCCGCCCCCGGCCGCCTCAAGGGCATGGCCCTGATCCCGCTGCAGGACGTCGGCGAGGCCGTCAAGGAGCTGCGACGGGCCGTCACCGCTCTCGGCATGGTGGGCGCGATCCTCCCCGCGGTCGGGCTCCGGCGCCCTCTGGGGGACGCCTGCTACGAGCCGCTCTACGAGGAGGCCCAGCGGCTCGGGTGCGCGCTGGCGGTTCACGGCGCTCCCGCGCAAGGGCTCGGCTTCGATTTCTTCGAGCGCCTCGTCGAGGCGCGGGCGCTCTCCCATCCGTTCGCCCAGATGATCCAGCTCACGAGCCTCGTGCTCAGCGGTGTCCTGGAGCGATTCCCGCAGCTCACGCTGGCGTTCATGGAGGCGGGGGCGGGCTGGGTTCCGTTCGTGCTGGAGCGGCTGGACCGGGAGTGCAAGAACCGGGGGGCGGGGCTCGCCTCGAGCCCCAGCCAGCAGCTGCGGAGCGACCGGATCTTCTTCCACTGCGAGCTGGACGAGCAGATGCTGCCGGTCGTGGTGGACGTTCTCGGCGCCGACCACTTCTTCTGCGCCTCGGACTTTCCCCACGAGCCGACCCATGAGTTCATCGAGTCGGTCGCCGCGTTCCGGGCGCGAGCGGACCTGAGCGACGCCGCCAAGACGCGGATCCTCTACGACAACCCCAAGCGTCTCTACCGGCTCTGAGGCGCTCCGGGCGAACTCAGAGGCCGGGAAGTCCGCGCGTCCACAGAGGCAGGGGCGGATGTCGGCTCACGATTTGGCCTCGCTGGTAAACGGCGACGACACGGTAGGGCGTGTCATAGGAGCTGTTATCGAACACGAACGCCTCGTCGACGATCGGAATCGCGGCGCGCAGGTTTGCTGGAAAGCGCGCGTGCAACTTCTCGTCCGGTACATCGTGGCCGCCGTGTTGGACTCTCTGCCTCGCCCGTGCGGTTGCGAGGACGGGACTGTCGAGGCCGATGAAAATCAGAAATATGGTGAAGCCGCGGGCCCGGGCGTTTTTGAGGAACTTCAGCTTGGCATCGGCGGGGTCGGAGAAGACGGTCTCGGTGCAGAAGGACAGGCGCGCTTCGACGAAGGCCCTTCGCAGTCGCTCGGCCTCGATGAAGGCCCGGCGGTCGATGTCATCGGACGAGGCGGTCGGGTCGGCGTTGCGGAGAACGCGGGCAATGCGGTCCGCGTTGACGTACGGTAGCCCAAGATCATCGAGGTACTCCTCGAAAAAAGTGGTCTTCCCGGCGCCGTTGGGCCCCGCGAGAAATAGCAGGACCGGCTGGGCCGGCAGGGCCGCGCGGATCGATGCCAGCGGATCAACGCTCACTTCCGCCTGTTCGCTGACTTCCCTCCAGCGGGCACGAATCGGCGACCTTTGAGGTGACCCAGAATCCGGGTGCCGTCTGCTCGGACCTCGACGATCATGCCCGGATGATCCGGGTCAGTGGTGTACAGCGGCGTCCCGGCGGCACGAATCCGTGCCTTGACCTTCTCACGGCTCGTGTCTTCGACAAGCCGGGCCAGGAGTCCGTGCACCTCTTCGCGCCGGACGAACGTCGGAAACGGCAGTGCTTGGCCGGCTCTCTTGAGAGCCAGCACGTCGCGATAGGCCGCCATCACCTCGACCGCTCGTCCCAGCGTCGCCCAGTGCTCGATCTGAGCGGTCGCCGAGCGATGGGTGCCCTGGGCTTCGTCCTTGGCCATAGCCAGCAGCTTGTCCGAGACCTTCACGGGTGACGGCATTTGCTCCTCCTGCCCGCTGGTAGCACTTGACTACCACTAGGTAGCAGATTACTACCTTGACCGCGAACGTTCAACCGCCCACTTGCCTGGACGTGCAGCGACTACGACGGCTCGAGGTCACCGGCCCGCGGCTCCGATTCGCCCCAGCGGCGAACGAGGTCGTGGGGGATGCCGAACAGATCGAGGATTCGCCCGCACGTGTGGTCGATCACGTCGTTCAGCGTGGCCGGGCGGCTGTAGAACGCGGGGACCGGTGGCACGATCATCGCGCCGCTTTCCGCCGCAACCACGAGCGTTCGGAGGTGGCCGACGTGGAGCGGCGTTTCCCGCACCACCAGGACCAGGCGGCGCCTCTCCTTGAGGCAGACGTCGGCGGCCCGCGTCAGGAGCGTGTCCGAGATGCAGTGGGCGACGGCGCCGGCGGTGTGGATCGAGCACGGGATGATGACCATCCCTTCCGTCCGGAACGAGCCGCTGGCGATGCTGGCCCCGATGTCCATGATGGGGTGGACGACCGAGGCCATGGCCCTGACGTCCTTCACCGCCCAGTCCGTTTCCTCGGCGATCGTCCGCTCGGCCGCCTTGGAGCAGACCAGGTGGCTCTCGATGTCGGTGCGGTCGCGGAGGATCTGGAGGAGCCGGATGCCGTAGATCACGCCCGAAGCGCCGGAGAGCCCGACGATGAGGCGCCGCGGGGCCGGCCCGCCGCCGCTCACTGGAGCACGCCCCGCATCTCCAGCGACCGCACCGCGGCCTCGCTCATGCCGAGCATCTCCGTGAGGACCTGTCGCGTGTGCTCCCCCAGGCAGGGCGCGGGCCGCTGGGGGCCGGTCGCCGCCCTGGAAAGGATGAAGGGCGGGGCCTTGTAGTGGTGGCGTCCGATCTCGGGATGATCGAGCGCGCGCCAGATGCGACGGTGGACGAGCTGGGGGTCGCTGAACAGCTCGGCCATCGTTCTGACGGCGGCGGCATGGACGCCGGCCGCCTGAAGTCGGGTCGTGACCTCCTCGACCTCGAGCTCGGAGGTCCACGCCGCCAGTCGCCGGTCGAGCTCGGCCTGCCCGGCCTGTCGTCCCGCCGCCGTCTGCCATCCCGGCTCGGTCGCCCAGCCGGGCCGACCCAGGGCTTCGACCAGCCGGCGCCACTCCCCGTCGTCCCAAACGCTCACGGCGCACCATCGGTCGGCGCCGCGGCAGGGGAAGACGCCGTGGGGCGCCGCCTGGGGATCCCGGTTCCCACAACGCATGAGGTCGCGACCGTTGACGGCCGCGTCCAGAAGCGCGGGCCCCAGGAACTGCAGTCCTGCCTCGTACTGCGCCAGGTCGATGTACTGCCCCCGACCGCTGCGCCGCCGCGCGTCGAGCGCCGCCAGCACCGCCACCAGGCCGAAGGCCACGGCGATGAAGTCGATGTAAGGACCGTAGAGGAACATGGGTGGGCCGCTCGATTCGCCCGTGAAGTGGGTGAAGCCGGCCAACGAAGACAGCTGGGAGCCGAAGCCGGGGTGACGGGCGTGGGGTCCGGTCTGCCCGTGATTACACGTGCTGAGCACGATGACCGCCGGGTTCAGGGTCCGCAGCCTCTCCTCATCGAGTCCAAGCTTGGCCATCGTGCCGGGGGTGAAGTTCTCGATGACGATGTCCGCCCACCGCACGAGTGCCTCGGCCACCTCCCGAGCGCCCTCCGCCTTGAGGTTCAGGGCGATGCTGAGCTTGTCGTTGTTCCAGAGGCTGAAGCAGCCGGACCGGTTGAGGCCCGGGACGTTATCGCGATACGGCGGGTAGTGGGTGCGGAAGCCATCCGGCCGAACCGCGGACTCGACGCGAACGGCGGTGGCGCCGTGGTCCGCCAGGTATTTGGTGACCCCGGGGCCGGCGGCATAGGCCGCGAACTCGACGACCTTGATGCCGTCCAGGGCCGGGGGGGCCGATCGTTTCGCGTGTCCGACCGAGACGCGGCTCGGCGGCCGCTCCTTCTCGTCGACGCCGGGCGGAGCCAGGAGCTCGGCGTTGTGCTCTCCGGCGCGCGGCGCCGGGCGATGAACCGTGCACGATCCTCCCGAAAACTTCGCGAACCCTCCCGGAAACCTGACGCTCGCGCTCCCGTCGGGCCCGCGCATCGGGAGCCAGAACCCCCGCGCGAGGAGCTGGGGGTCCTCGAGAATCTCGCGCGGTGTCGCGACCGGATAGCCGAGCATGTCGCGCTTGACGACCCCGGCGAAGAACTCCGCCTTGGTCAGGGTCAAGAAGAAGGGCCCGATCGCCGCCTCGATGCGGTCGATCTCCTCCTGGGAGACCGTCGTGATGTCGAATCGGCTCCAGTCCTTCTCGAGGAGGAACTGGGGGGCCATGCCTCTCTCATCCATCCAGCGGACGAGGGCCTGGTTCGTGCGGCGCCCCGCCTCGCCGCCGTAGATGATGAAGTTGAGGTAGCCGTCGCGGCAGGACCACATCACCCGCATCCGCGCGCCGGTGATGCTGCGGCCGGTCATGAAGACTCCGGCCCGGAGCGCGTTCGTCCGGTTCAGGTCCCAGAAGATGGGGGCGTGTGAGAGCGCTGAGAGCAAGCAGGACTGGGCGGCGACGTCCACGTGCTGGCCCTCGCCGGTAAGGTAGCGATGCTGGAGGGCCAGCAGCGAGCCGGCGGCCGCATATACACCCGCCCAGGCTGAGGCCTGGGGAAGGGAGATTCTCAGTGGAGGGCCCTCAGGCTCGCCGGTCAGCGACATGCAGCCCGCCGCCGCCATGAGCTCGAGGTCGGAGGCCCGGTACTGACTGTACGGTCCGGTCTGGCCGAACGGGGTGATCGACGTGACGATGAGCCCAGGGTTTTGCTCAGCGAGCGCCGTGTAGCCGAGTCCGAGGCGGTCGAGGTGGCCGGGGGGGAAGGATTCGACCAGGAAGTCGGCATTCCGTGCGAGCCGCTGCAGAGCGTCACGTCCGGCCGGCAGCTCGAGATCGAGCGTGACCGAGCGCTTGTTGGCGTTCCAGGCCGCCCACGAGAGGCTCGATTCTGGATCCGGGCGGTCGCCCGGAAACGGCCCTCGCCGCCGCGCGGGGTCGCCGCTCGGCGGCTCGACCTTGGTCACGTCGGCGCCCAGGTCCGCCAGGATCCGGGCGCACAGAGGCCCGAGCTCCCCCGTGAGGTCGAGCACCCGGTACGGCGCCAGGACTGCCTGCCGCTCCGACATCACGCCATTCCCCGATATGCGGCTAGATCCCGCGCTCAGCCATCCACTTGGCGTAGCCTTCCTGGGAGGCCCGGGCGCGCTCGATCTGCTCGGGGGTGAACCACTTCTTGAGATCGACCAGCCCGATCTCGTATCGCGCCCGCTCGAAGGCGTCCTTGTAAATGAAGGGCCGGGTGGCGTCGATCCCCATACCGCCCGCGAAGCGTATGTTCGTCTGCGTCCACTGCTGCTCCCCCGCCGAGCTGCGCTCGGCCGGCTGGAAGGTCTGGCCGAAGCCGCCCTCGCAGACGGTCAGGATGTCGTCCTTGGGGTTCACGCGGGTCGCCAGCGCCCAGAGGACGTCCTCCATGTTGTAGATGTCGATGTCCTCGTCGACGGCGATCGCCAGGCGCATGCCGAGGGAGATCGACAGCGCCGCCGACAGGATATTGCGGTGAAGCCCCTCGTCGCGCGCCCGCCGCTTCTGGAACTGGAAGATCGCGCCGCCCCAGTCCGTCAGGCCCATCGGGATGTTCGTGTCGATGCAGAGGCCCGGCACGATCCGCTCCGCCAGCTCGAGGAAGCACGCCTCGCGCATCGAGACGTCGATGTAGTGGTCATCCATGCCGTGGACGATCAGGCCGTAGTAGATCGGCTTGTGCGTGCGGTGCGTGATGGCCGTCGCCTGGAACTTGTAGGTCCGGTAGGCCTTGCCCATGTAGCCGGCCCACTCGGGGTGGAACGGGAACTTCCCCTGCTCCCCCTCCTTCTCCGCCAGCGGGCTCTCCCACACCTTCTCCGTGGTATCGAGGTAGCCCTCGATGACGTACTCGGCGTTGGCGATGGCCCAGGCGTCCTGCGTCCTGGCCTTCACCACCTCCACCGGGAACCCCTGCAGCGCGCCGGCCACGCCGAGCTCATCGCAGCCCCGGGGCAGGATCACATACGTGAAGCCGGCGCCTGCCATCATCGTGCAGGCGGGCGGCACGCCGATGTTGATCGTCATCGGGATCGGGCCCTTGCGGTACCAGTGGGTGGCGATCTGGTCCATGTGGGAGCCCGGAGAGATCTGGAAGCTCGAGAAGTCGGGCCCCCGGAAGTTCATCCGGTTGTAGCCGATGTGGGAGCCGCCCCAGAAGTACTTGCCCCGCACCACGGTGTTGCCGGCGCCGAGCGTCCGCCCGGGGTCCGTCGCGGCGTGAGAGATCATCGGGATGACCGGCCACACGTCGATGTTCTTGGTGATCACGACCTCCTGGCACGGAGCGTCGCGCACCTCGATCGGCGGGAGCGGCTGCCGGATCGCCTCCACCGCCTTGAACTTGAACTTCCTCGCATCCTCGACGCCGAAGAGATGAGCGATCCGCTCCGCCGAAGCGTAGATGTTGTTGGCGAGACGGGCGTTCGGGTACCCCTTCACGTTCTCGAAGAGGACCGGCGGGCCACCGTCCAGGCGCTTCTGGATGGCCGCCAGCTCGAGGTGGGGGTCGATCTCGACGTCCGAGCCGAGCAGTTCCCCCGCCTCCTTCAAGTACTCCAGCGTGGAGCGCAGGCTGGAGATGTCCTTCTTGCCGATCGTGGGCATGGGCTTGGCCATCGTCGTCCTCCTAGGGGGATCGGACCTCCGCGGGCAAGAGCCGCCCCAGACGGTCCTGAACTTCGGTGACGTGTTCAAACATCACGCGCGACGCCTCTCCATGATCGCGGCGGGCCAGGGCCGCGCAGATGCGCTGATGAAAGGCCAGATTGCTTCGATTGGTGGCCGCGTCCATCTCGAGCCGCGCCACGACTTCCTCCACCATCACGTCCGCCATCGAGTGGGCGAAGAGCACCAGGAGCGGGTTCTTGGCGGCTTCCGCGAGCATCCGGTGGAAGCCAAGATCGGCGGTGGCGTGCAGATCACCGGCGGCGATCGCCTCCGCGTGCTTGGCGACGTAGGCTTCGATCCGGGCGAGCTCCTCTTCGGTGATCCGCTGCGCCGCCAGGCTGGCGATCCAGGGCTCGAGGATCACGCGGACCTCCGTCAGGTGGTGAATCGACACGCTCCCCAGACGGATCAGCGTGAAGAGAGAGTCGGTGATGTGACGCAGGTTCCCATCGGCGACAACCGCGCCGCCCCCAGCACCCCGCCGCACGACGAGGAGCCCGGCCTGCTCCAGCGCCCGGATCGCCTCCCGCACCGAGCCGCGGCTCGCCTGAAACTGCTGGGCCAGCTGCTTCTCCGAGGGGAGCTTGTCTCCGGGCTTCAACCGGCCTGCGAGAATCGCGGACTTGAGCTGCCGGAGGATCTCAGCAGAGACTCGATCCCGGCGAGTCGGCGTGAAGCCAAGGGACATGGCGTTCCCGGACATGGGCTTGGTAAATATCTAATATTTGAACTTTGCCCCGTCAAGGGCTAACTTGAGGATCTACCATGCACGATTTCCCGCATCCCCACGAGCACGAGGATCACGAAGGCGAGCCCCAGGGGTTGCCCAACGAAGCCGACCCGGTCTGGGCTGGGGAGCGCATCGAGCTGCGCAGCGTCGGAATCGACATCGGCTCCTCGACCTCGCACCTGACCTTCTCCCGCCTCGTGCTGCGTCGTCTCGGTGCGCACCTCTCGAGCCGCTACCGGGTCGTCCAGCGCGACGTGCTCCATCAATCGCCGATCCTCCTCACCCCGTATCGCGGTCCCTTCCTGATCGACACCGAGCGGCTGGACTCCTTCATCCGGGATGCCTACGCGGGGGCGGGGCTCACCCCGGGCGGCATCGACACGGGGGCCGTCGTCATCACCGGCGAGGCGGCCAAGAAGGAGAACGCCGAGAGCATTCTGTCTCTGTTCGCGCGGGAGGCCGGCCGCTTCGTGTGCGCGGCCGCAGGGCCGCAGCTCGAGGCGATCATGGCCGCTCACGGGTCGGGGGCGGTGGCGCGCTCTCGGGCGGGAGGCGCCGTTTTGAGCGTTGATATCGGCGGCGGGACGACCAAGCTGGCGGTCTGCCGCGACGGCGAGGTGGCCGCGGTTTCCGTCATCAACGTCGGCGGACGGCTCGTCGCCGACGACGGGGGCCGCATCACCCGGCTGGAGGAGGCAGGCGCCCTGGTCGGGGACGCGGTCGGCCTGCGGCTCGCGCTGGGCGAGCGGATCGATGAGGCCGCCAAGGCGGCCCTCGCCGGGAAGATGGCCGCGTGTCTCTTCGAGGTCATCGACCGGCGCCCGATCTCGCCGCTGACGCGCCGGCTCATGCACACGCCCCCGCTCGGCGACTGCGGGCCGGTCGAGGTCCTCATGTTCTCGGGCGGCGTGTCCGAATACATCTACGACCGGGAGCGCGCCGTCTTCGGTGACCTGGGAAAGGCCTTGGGCGAGGCGGTCAGGAACCGCCTGGGCGGCCACCCGCTCACCGCGGGCCTGGCGACGCCCCTTGAAGGCATCCGGGCCACGGTCATCGGTGCGGCCCAGTACACGGTGCAGGTCAGCGGGAGCACGATCTTCACACCCCAGCCCGACCTGCTTCCCATCCGAAACCTGCCCGTTCTTTCTGTAAGGCTCGGAGAACCGCTGAGCGTCGCCCGCGTCGCGGAGGCCGTGCGGCAGGCGGCGCAAGGGTACGATGCCGACGTCCTCGGCGGTCCTCTCGCGCTCGCCATTCGCTGGCCGTTCGGGCCCAGCCACGGCGAGCTCACCGCGCTCGGCGCGGGGCTGATTCAGGCCCTGGACGGGCGGCAGACGACGGTCGTGTTGGCCTTCGACCGCGACATGGCGCGCCTGGTGGGCCGCCTCATGGTTGAGGAGCTGGGCGCGAAGTTGAACCTGGTGGCGGTCGACGAGCTCGAGCTGGGCGCCTTCGACTATATCGACGTGGGCGAGCCGCTTCCGATCTCGGGCGTCGTTCCCGTCGTGATCAAGTCCCTGGTCTTTCGCCCGCCCTCGCCCACAGACGTCGCCGGCTAGTGCCGTTCCAACTTGTTGATACTAAATCTGTCCACGAACGACGTACACGGTGCCTTCCTAGGCGCGAATAGTTGGAACGGCACTAGTGTTCCGTCTGGGAAGTCATGTTAACGATCGCCGCGCTCGCGCCGCTGCCGGCGGGGCCGACGGGCACGTGCGGCAGGGATCGCGGGACCACGCGGCACGCGTCCGCTGCCCGGTTGCGGCTGGGCTCCACCTGGGGACGCGGGGTCCGTTGCCAGCGGGCGGGAACGGATCCCGTCGAACCCTGCCGCACGCGCCCGTCGGCCCCGGCGCCGCGTGCTGGCGGGCTCTTAACCCCGATCCGAAATAAGCTCGCAGGTGAAAGCGGCACATGGCCGCGAACATGGGCGGTGTTCAGGAGATGGTTCGACCGCAGCCAGCGTCTCTATAGGAGGACGTGGGTGCGCACGTACCCACGCTGGCCACGGCCG
>DASYUQ010000047.1 GCA_036001065.1 Candidatus Methylomirabilota bacterium | reverse complement strand
AACGTTAGGGATGTACTTGCAAAAAGCAAGTAAGCGCGCCATGTTCGCCCGGTCCTATTCCGGGAGATCCGATGAGCTCGACGAGTCGCGCCGTGCTGCTTGCCGTTACCTACCTCGTGTTGACGTTCCCGATCGCCGCGGCTTGGCATTTGGGGCTGTTTCCTCAGTCCATGGCCGGTCCCGCCTTCCGTGCCCAGCCGTTGTTCGCCATGGGGATCCTCTCGACGGTGCTCCAGGCGATCGTCGTGGCCTATCTGTATCCGCGTCTGCACCGGGGCGGCTCGCCGGTCCGCGAGGGCCTGCGGTTCGCGCTGATCATGGGGACGTTCATTGCGAGTTACGGGGTGCTCGCCGAGGCCGGGAAGTTCGCGATCGCCGATGTCGGGAGTTGGGTGTTGATGGAGGGGGCGTTCTTCGCGGTACAGTGGATCGTGATTGGGGTCGCGGTCGGCTTGGTCTACGACTGGACGCGCTTGACAGCTAGTTAGTAAGTTGTAACTTACCGTAAGAGATGACTTACACAGACGTGCTCACCGCCCTGGCCGATCCGACCCGCCGGAACATCCTCGAGTCGCTGCGCGCCGCGCCGCGGACCGTGGGCGAGCTGGCAGCCCATCAGCCGGTGAGCCGGCCGGCCGTGTCCCAGCATTTGAAAGTACTCGAGCGGGCAAGCCTGGTGCGCGTCGAGCCACGCGGCAATCGCCGTGTCTACTCGGTGCGGCGCGACGGTCTGGACGAGCTGCGGCGGTACCTGGAGAGCTTCTGGTCCGACGTCCTCAACGCGTACAGCGCCGAGATAGCGCGACGCACGAAGGGCGCCCCCGCCCCCTTACGGAGAAAGAAATGATCGAGCCCCTCGTGAAGACCATCGAGGTCCCCTGCAATCAGAAGCAGGCGTTCACCGTGTTCCTGGACATGGGCAGCTGGTGGCCCAAGCACAAGTTCTCAACGTCGGTGATGCGCGGCCAAACCGTGAAGGCGCTGCGCGTCGACGCGAGGCAGGGCGGCCAGATCATCGAGATCGGCTCCGACGGTCACGAGCAACTCTGGGGCACGATCAAGACCTACGACCCATACAGCTACTTGAACATGGACTTCCACATCCCGCACCCGAGCGAGAAGAATCCGGGCTTCAGCACGGTCGAGGTCCGCTTTACGGCACTGGGCAACGACCGAACTCGCGTCGAGCTCACGCAGAGCAACTGGGAAGCGCTCGGCGACGTCGCCAAGATGGTCCAGGGGGGCTACCGGCAGGCATGGGTCATGATTTTCGAGGGTGCGTACCAGGCGGCGTGCGGGAGTCTCAGCGCCTCCGAAGCCCCACCATCAGCGTAACGGTTTTAACGGTTTCGCGCCGGGCGGCGGCGCGCACGTGCGCCTGATCGATGCCGTACGCCAGACCGAACCAGAACGGACGGGACTCCAAATCGATTGTGACGCCGACCTCGCCGCCGCGCGCGCTGCCCGCGCCCGGTGGCACGTTGACGTCGAGGGCCAGCGCGCGCCACAGCAGCGCGTGTCCCCTCACACCCGTACCTGCTAGGCCCAACTCTCCCCGTCCTCCCAATCGCCACGTCACCCAGCGCTCGGCACCGAACGGTGTGTCAAAGCGGCGGGCGTGCGGGCCCATCTGCACGCTCAGCCACGGCGTCGCCAGGAACCGCAGGGCCACGGCTCCCTCGACCAGAGCCCGACGCTGGCCTTCGGCATACCTCACGTCGAGCTCGAGGCGGTGGAACCGCACGCTGCCGAAAAATCCGAGCGCCGTTACGCCGCGGACACTCAGCACCTGACCGGCGCCGCTGGCGGTGACTTTGAGCTCGTTGCCCTGGCTCGCGCCCACTGGCAGGGCGGGGGCCGCGGGCGGGACTTCGAGCACGGCTGGTGGGGGCGGTGGCGGTGGTTGCGCAGGCGGCTGAAAGCGGGGCAGTGTGTCGGGCGCGGTGACGGCGATCGGCGGCGGTACCGGGAGCGTGGTCCGCACTGCGTCGTACAGCCGAATGATTTCGGGCGGGAAGATCAGCGTATCGGGGCGCTGGCTCGGTGCCAGGACGGCGAGCCGCTGGAACACGGCGATCGCGGAGTCCTGCCGGCCGCGGTAGTGCTCGGCGGCACCGAGAAAGGTGAGCGCTCGCGCGCGCGCCGAGTCGTCGAGGCCGATCGCCAGCGGCGGTGTGAGCACGTGCCGCAGCATGCGCGCCGCGGCGTCGAACTCGAGATCCCGATAGGCGCGGACGGCGCTGGCCAACACTTCGCTCGCGCTGCCGCTCTGTCCACGGAGCGGCGTCGCGAGAAGCAGTAGCAGCGCCACGACCCGGATGCTCATTGGGCTACGCTCTCGAGCGTGATGTCCGTCAGCCGCAGAGTACCGCCGGCGGCTACGGTGACCCACGCGCTGTGTGTCTGGAAGCCCTTGCGTACCAGGAGCAGGCGATGCCGACCCGGCGTCACGCGAATCCGGACCTGCGGCGTGTTGCCCACGACGTGCCCGTCCACCGATAGCTCGGCCCACGGGCTCGAATTGATGGACAGGTAGCCGGGAGGACGGTTTGCCGCGGGCGCCGCCCGCGACCGGGGGCGCGGGGTTGGCCGCTGGAGGATCTGCGGCTCGGGGTCCTCACGACTCAGCGTGGGCGTCACAGGCTCGGCGCGGACTAGCGTATCCGGCGACATCGCAGACGCTACAGGCGCGATTGGGACCCAGACGCGGTCGTCGTTCGGGTACCACAACTGCACGCGGTTCCTGAGGAGCGCGACGCAGGTCACGGCTAGCGCGATCCCCATGAACGCGGCGACGAACCGGAAACGACGTCTGTTGGATGGCGGCGCCTCCCACTCGTCGTCCCAGAGCAGGCGAGGGAGAGGGGCTGGGCGCTCGTCCGTCATGGACCCGTGACCACGTTGAACGTGGAACTCGTCGCACCGGCAAGGCCCGTGGCCGCTGCCTTCAGGG
>DASYUQ010000046.1 GCA_036001065.1 Candidatus Methylomirabilota bacterium | reverse complement strand
CTCTTGGTGATCATCGTCCTGACCGGGGTCCGCGTGTGGTGGGACGTGCTGTTCCAGTAATGCCTTGACGCCCCGCCGCGCCGTCAGGCGCCCGTTGAGCGCCGTCGTCCTGGCGCCGGCGGCCCTCCCCGTTTGGCCTAGTGCCGTTCCAACTATTCGCGCCTAGGAAGGCACCGTATACGTCGTTCGTGGACAGATTTAGTATCAACAAGTTGGAACGGCACTAGGAGGAGTCATGGCCGTGAGGCTGGAGTTGAAACCAAACCGGAGCACCGGCGGGGGCCCAGCGGATATCATGGAAGCGGCGATGGTTGAGGTCGATCGTCTCTCGGTCTGGTACGGGCCGAAGCCCGCGTTGCAGGAGGTCACCCTGGCGGTGCCCAAGCACCGGATCACCGCCTTCATCGGACCCTCCGGGTGCGGCAAGACCACCCTCCTGCGGTGTCTCAACCGCATGAACGATCTGGTGGAGGGAGTCAGGATCGCGGGGACGATCCGCATCGGCGGCGCCGACATCTACGATCCGGCGCTCGATGTGACGGAGCTGCGCAAGCGCGTCGGGATGGTCTTCCAGAAGTCGAATCCCTTTCCCAAGTCGATCTTCGAGAACGTCGCCTACGGGCCGCGAATCCTGGGCGTGCGCAACCGCGGCGACCTGGAGGCGATCGTCGAGCGCAGCCTGCGGAGCGCTGCGCTCTGGGACGAGGTTGACGACCGGCTCGAGGACAGCGCGCTGGGGCTGTCCGGCGGTCAGCAGCAGCGGCTGTGCATTGCCCGGGCGATCGCGGTGGAACCCGACGTGCTGCTGATGGACGAGCCCTGCTCGGCGCTCGATCCGATCGCGACCGCGAAGGTCGAGGAGTTGATGCTTGAGCTCAAGAACAGCTACACCATGATCATCGTGACGCACAATATGCAGCAGGCGGCGCGCGTGTCCGACTACACGGGCTTCCTGCTCCTGGGAGATCTGGTGGAGTTCGGCGTCACCCGAGAGCTGTTCACGAATCCCCGGGACAAACGTACCGAGGATTACATCACCGGCCGCTTCGGGTAGGATGAAGGTCGTGCAACGCCACTTCCACGAGGAGCTGGAGACCCTGAAGCAGACCCTCCTGGCCATGGGCGCCCTGGTGGAGGACCAGATCCGGCGGGTGATGCGGGCGCTGATCGAACGCGACGACGCCCTGGCCCGCAGCGTGATCGAGCGCGACCGGCAGGTCAACACCTACGACGTCGAGATCGACGAGAAGTGCGTGGAGCTCCTCGCCCTCCACCAGCCGGCGGCCGGCGATCTGCGCTTCATCACGACGGCCATGAAGATCGTCACCGATCTCGAGCGCATCGGCGATCAGGCGGTCAATATCGCGCAGCGGGCCGTCGAGCTGAACCTCGAGCCCCAGCTCAAGCCCTACATCGATCTCCCCCGGATGGCCGAGAAGGCCCAGGCCATGGTCAAGGAGAGCCTGGACGCCTTCGTGGCGCGCGACACGGCGCTGGCCCGCCGGGTGTGCGGCGAGGACGCGGCGGTCGATGCCCTCAACCACCAGATCTTCCGGGAGCTGCTGACCTTCATGATGGAGGACGCCCGGACCATCCCCCGCGCCATCCGCCTGATCCTGATCGCCCGCTTCCTCGAGCGGGTCGCCGACCACGCGACGAACATCGCGGAGATGGTCATCTACCTGGTCGACAGCAAGATGGTGCGGCACACGCTGGCGTGACGGGCAGCGCCGAGTGAGCGCCGGCGGTACCCGGGGCCGGCCGGCTCCCCAAGCCCATTCGACTGAGGCCCTGGAAGTCGGGCAATCGCGCGAGGTTCCTTTGAGAGTCATGAGTGGGCCTCGTTCGAGCCTCGGGCGCCGAGTGACCGCCGAGGCCCTGGGCTCGGCCTTCCTGCTGGCGGCAGTGGTGGGCTCCGGGATCATGGGGGCGCGGCTTGCCGGAGGCAACATCGCCGTGACGCTGCTCGCCAATGCCCTTGCGACAGGTGCGGCCCTGGTGGCGCTGATTCTTGCGTTGGACCCCATTTCGGGCGCTCACTTCAACCCGGCGGTCACGCTGGCCGACGCCTCCCAACGCGGGCTCCCATGGCGGGAGGTACCGTCCTACGTCGGCGCGCAGATCGTGGGCGCATTCGCCGGAGTGGCGGGCGCGCACATCATGTTCGGCGAGCCCGTGTTCTTCGCCTCTCGCCAGGCGCGTCAGGGAGGTGCCCAGCTCTTCAGCGAGTTCGTCGCGACCTTTGGGCTGCTGGCCGTTATCCGGGGCTGCGCGCGGCTCCCCTCCTCGACCGTCCCGTTCGCCGTCGCCGCCTACATCACGTCGGCCTATTGGTTCACGGCCTCGACCTCGTTCGCCAACCCCGCGGTGACCCTCGCGCGCTCGGCCAGCGACACCTTCGCCGGGATCCGTCCCGCGGATGTGCCCGGCTTCGTTGCCGCGCAGCTCCTGGGGGCGGCCGCGGCCACCGCGCTCTTTCACTGGCTTGTCCCGCCCCCGGCCGACGTGGGGAGGGAGCGCGAACGCCCGACCATGCCGCCGGGGGCGGAGCGGCACCAGCCCGGGCCGAGCCAGCTCGCCGAGAAGGCCGAATGACGAACGTGATCTTCGCTTGCGTCCGCAACGCCGGGCGCTCGCAGATGGCCGCCGCCTTCTTTAACGTGCTGGCTGATTCCCAGAAAGCGCGGGCTATCTCGGCAGGGACCGAGCCGGCGGAGCGAGTCCATCCGGAGGTCGTCGCCGTCATGCGCGAGGTCGGGATCGATCTCAGCGGTGCCCGGCCTCAGCGTCTGACCACCGAACTCGCCGCCGGCGCGCGGTTGCTGGTCACCATGGGCTGCGGCGAAGCCTGTCCCTTCGTGCCCGGCCTGAAGCGGAACGACTGGCCGATCGACGATCCCCACCGGCAGCCGATCGAGCGCGTGCGTGAGATCCGCGACGAGGTTCGCCAGCGCGTCGAGACGCTCGTCGCCGCCGAAGCCTGGACGAAGACCCGGCCGTAGGCCGGATCGCCGACTCATCGGGCCTCCGCGTCTACTTCGACTCGACCTTGCCGATGCGTTTGATCACGGCGGCCAGCCGCCGCGCATCCGCGTCCCACCAGGCGTTGAACTCGTCGCCGTCCTGGTAGGCGATGGGCACCTGGATCTTGTCCATGGCGGCCTTGACGTCCGGCTCCTGTACGGCCTTCTGCGTCGCCTCCCGCAGTACCCGCAAGGCGTTCGCCGGAGTGTTCTTGGGCGCGAAGAGCGCGATCCACAGGTAGTACTCGACGTCGTAACCCAGCTCCTTCAGGGTCGGGACGTCGGGGAAGTTCGGGTGCCGGGTGGCGCCCGAGACGGCCAGCGCCCGGAACTTGCCGGACTTGATGTGGGGCGCCGCCGGCCCCGTGGTCGAGGCCCAGAGGTGGGCGTGGGCGCCAAGGACCGCGGTCGTGGCTGGGCCGCCGCCCGCGGTCGGCAGGTGGCGCATCTTGAGGCCGCCCGCCGCCTGCAGCAGCATCTCCATCGGCACGTGGGAGGCCCCGTAGATTCCCGAGGACGAGAAGATGATCTCCCCCGGCCGCTTCCGCGCGTCTTCGAGCAGCTCGTGGAGGGTCTTCCATGGCAGATCCGCGTTCACCACCAGGATCGTGGGATCGGCGTTGATGCGGGCGATCCCGACGAACTGGTCGCGCGTGAAGACCGGCGTCCGCCCGAACAGGGCGTCGACCTCAGGGAGCAGTGAGATGGCGGGGACGGAGACGAGGATCGTGTAGCCATCGGGCTTGGCCACCGCCGCCGACTGCATGCCGACGGCCCCCGACGCGCCGGGCTTGTTGACGAGGACGACCGGTTGCTTGAGGATGCGCTCCATCGCTGGCACCAAGGGGCGCATCGTGAGGTCGGCGAGTCCGCCGGGCGGGAACGGGTTGACGATGGTGATCGGGCGGGTGGGGTACGGCTCGTCGGCCGCGGAGGCGCCCGCGACGAGGGCGAGCAGGATGGCGAGGGTGACGAGGGCCGTATGAATCATGCTAGCCTCCTGTCAAAGAGGGAGATCACGATGACGACAATGCCCGAGGGTCTGAACCCCGAGATCCGAACGCGGGAGATTGTATTCGAAGCCGACGTGCAGGGGGTAACGCCCTTTCTGAAGGTCGCCACCGTCAGCCGCAGCGGTACCGGCCACATGACGTTCGTCTCCGACGAGGGGCCGAACCTCGGCGGCCTCGGCTCGGCCCCGACGCCCCTCATGTACTTCAGCGCCGCTCTGGCGTTCTGACTCCTGACCCAGGTGTCCCGGTACGGGCACATGCTCAAGGTGACGGTGAACAAGATGCGGATGCGGGTGACCGCGCGCTACCGGGTCGAGGGCTCGGTGCTGAACGACACGGTCGAGGCCACCATGCTCGGTGCCGAGACCACGCTGGAACTGGAGTCGCCCGACCCGCCGGAGCGGGTGGCCAAGGTGGTGCGCAACGCCGAGCGCGGGTGCTTCGTGATGCAGGCGCTGCTCAAGCCGGTCGCCGTGACGGGCACGACGCTTCTGAACGGCGCGCTGCTCCCGGGGTAGTCTGGTCGGAGGGGGCGGACGTTACGGCCCCCTCCGAGTTCCATAGTCAGAGGGGGCCTCACGGCCCCCTCCGAACCTTCCCAATGGGAATTACGCGGGCGAAGCCCGCGCTCGAACGCTCCGGGGCTTCCCCGTCACCAGTCGATCGTCTGGCCGGGGCTGAGCAGCGCGATCCGCTTCTCGAGTCCCCGCCGGAGCGCTTCGCGCAGCAGGCGCTCGGGGGGCTCGCGGAAGAACTCGCGATTCATGTCGAAGGTGCCCCAGTGCACCGGGACCAGGACCCGGCCGCCGACGTCCTCGAAGACCGAGAGCGCTTCCTCCGGGTTGACGTGGTTCGGATGGAGGCGGGCGTAGGCGCTGTAGCCCCCGATGGGGATCGCCGCCAGGTCGAAGGGGCCGAGCCGCCGACCGATCTCACCGAAGCCGCTCCAGTAGCCCGTGTCGCCGGCGAAGAAGAAGCGCCGGTCGCGGCCCGCGATGACCCACGAGGCCCACAGGCGGAGATTCTGGTCGCGCAGCGTGCGGCCGGAGGAGTGCTGGGCCGGCGTGCACACGATCCTCAGGCCGCGGAAGGTCCGCGCCTCCCACCAGTCGAGCTCGACGACGTCGTGGATGCCCGCCTCGGCGAACCACGCCTTGAGCCCCAGCGGGACGAAGAAGGTCGGATGGTGCGTGAGGGCCAGGCGGCGGACGGTGGCCTCGTCCAGATGGTCGTAGTGGTCGTGCGAGATCACCACCGCGTGGATGGGGGGGAGGTCTTCGAAGCGCAGCCCGGGGGCGATGAGCCGCTTCGGTCCAAAGAAGTCGACGGGGCTGGCGCGATCGCTCCAGTTGGGGTCGGTGAGGACGTTGACGCCGTCGAGCTGCACGAGCAGCGAGGAGTGGCCGATCCAGGTGGCCGTCGGGTGCTCGCCATTGGCGCGCAGGGCGGCGCCGTCGTTGAGGAGCACCGCCGGCGTCGGTCCACGGTCGGGCGTGCGCTCGAAGCTCCGACGCACGAGCCGCCGCGCGCGGAGCACGACCGAGTAAGCATAGTCGGGGTCGAGGTTGCGGAAGCCGCGCGCGGCGTGGTGCGCGGGCTGCCCGGGGCGGGGCTGGTCGGCGGCGAACGTCGTGAAGTCGGCGAGGAGCACGCCGGCGAGGAGCAGGGCACCGAGGCCGGAACGCATGGGAGCGTCACCCTACCACGGAACGGCGTTCCTCACTACGGCCGGCGCCGCTCACGGCGCCAGCAACGTGCCGAGCGCATCCGCCAGCCGCAGGTACTGCTCCGGCGTGTTGTAAAGTTGCGCCGAGACGCGTAGCAGACGCCCTGGGGAGGCCGGCCACGCGATCACCGGCACCTCGATCCGAAAGCGCTCGAGGAGGGCGACCTGGAGCGGATCGCGGCGAGGCGGCATCGGTCGGTCGGCGTCCGGCAGCGGGACGGCCGCCAGCGAGCCGATCATGGCGTCCGGGCACGGCGGGGCGAGGCCCAGGGCCTCGGCCAGCCGGCGCCGGGCCGCGAGCGCCAGCGCGCGATTGCGTGCCATCAGCGCCGGCCAGCCGCCCGGCAGTGCAGCTCCCAGGACTCGGATCGCCTCCGGGACCGCCAGATAGGCCGTCGGGTCGTGAGTGCCGGTCCAGTCGAACTCCAGGCGGAAGCGCGAGCGGTCGGCGCGCGGCGAGTTGGCGCCATGGCTCAGCACCAGCGGCCGGATGCCGGCCTGCCGGTCGTGGCGTACGTGGAGGAAGGCCGCGCCCTTGGGCGCACAGAGCCACTTGTGGCAATTGCCCGCGTAGTAGGCCGCCCCCAGCGCCCGGAGATCGAGCGGCAGCATCCCCGGCGCGTGGGCGCCGTCCACCAGCGTGTCGATGCCGTCCCGGGCCAGCTCGGCGACGAGGCGCCCGAGCGGAAGCACCAGGCCCGTGGGGCTCGTCACGTGGTCGAGCAGGGCGAGCCGGGTCCGCCGCGTGACGGCGCCGAGGACCGCGTCGACGACGCGCTGCTCGTGGTCCAGGGGAAAGGGAACGGGCGCGACGACGACCCGAGCGCCGGCGCGCCGGGCGGCGAACTCGAGGGCGTTGCGGCAGGCGTCGTAGAGGTGGTCGGTCGTCAGCAGCTCGTCGTCCGGCCCGAAGGCGAGCGACTTCAAAACGGTGTTCACGCCGGTCGTCGCGTTGGGCACGAAGGCGAGGTCGTCGGGCTCGGCGCCGAGGAAGGCTCCCAGCCCCGCCCGGGCGGCGTCGAGCCGGCCCTCGAGCTCGCGTCCCAGGAAGCGCACGGGCTCGCGCTCCATCTCCTGGCGCAGGCGCTGCTGCGCCTCCAGCACGGGCGCGGGGCACGCGCCGAAGGAGCCGTGATTCAGGAAGGCGACGGCTGGATCGAGCGCCCACACGGCCGCGCCGGTGCGACGCCCTAGGCGGCGCGGACGCGACCCGAGAGGACCGCCACCGTCCGCGCCAGCGCGGCCGGATCGACCGGCTTGGTGAGGTGCCTCTGATAGCCGGCCGCCAGCGCGCGGGCCCGGTCTTCGTCCCGCGCGTAGGCCGTGAGCGCGACGGCCGGCAGCCACCGGCCCTGGTCGGCGTCACGCAGCCGGATCTTGCGGATCAGCGCATAGCCGTCCTCGCCGGGCATGGCGATGTCGCTCACCAGGACATCCGGCTGGGTGAGGGCGATAGTCATGAGCGCCTCGCTCGCGGAGCCGACGGCGGTCACGCGGGCCCCGCACCGTTGGAGCAGCGTCGTCAGCAGCTCGCGCGTGTCGGCGTCGTCCTCGACCAGGAGCACGCGCACCCCGTCGAGCGAGGGCAGACCCTCCCCCGCCGCGTGGTCGTCGCCGCCCTCCAGGCGGCGCGCGGCCCCCTCCCCTCCGGCCGACGCGGCGGGGGTGAGGGGCAGTACAGGCTGGGGGCGGTGCCTGGCAAGCCGCGGGCCCCGCCAGGTGAGAAAAAGTTTTCCTATCGGCGCCCGGCCGCCTCCGGTGTGACGGCGTCGTACAGGTGGCAGGCGGTCAGACGGCCGTTCACGGGCCCCAGGCGAGGCTCGTCGAGTGCGCAGCGGGCCATCGCGTGCGGGCAGCGGGGGTGGAAGCGGCAGCCCGTGGGCGGATGGAGCGGGCTCGGCACCTCGCCGGCCAGGATGATCTCCTCGCGCTGCTCGTCCGGGTGCGAGGGCAGCGCCGCCGAGAACAGCGCCTGCGTGTAGGGATGCTTGGGGTGCGTGGCGATCGCCCGCCCGTCGCCGATCTCCACGATCTTGCCCAGGTACATGACGGCGACGGTATGGCTCATGTGGGCGACGGCCGCCAGGTCGTGGGCGATGAAGAGGTAGGCGAGGCCGAGCCGCGCCTGGAGATCGCGCAGCAGATTCAGGATCTGAGCGCGGATCGAGACGTCGAGCGCCGAGACCGGCTCGTCGAGCACCACCAGCTTCGGCTCGAGCGCCAGCGCGCGGGCGATGGCGATGCGCTGCCGCTGGCCACCCGAGAACTCGTGGGGGAAGAGGTCCCGCGCGCGCGCCGGCAGGCCCACCAGGTCGAGGAGGCGCTGCATGCGCCGGTCGACCTCGGAGGCCCCGAGGCGCTCGTTGGTGACGAGTGGCTCGGCGATGATGGCGCCCACCCGTATGCGAGGGTTCAGCGACGCGTACGGGTCTTGGAAGACCGCCTGCACCGAGCGGCGGTAGGCGCGCAGCCCCGCCGCGTCGAGCTCGGCGAGGTTCCGCCCCTCCCAGCGGATCAGGCCGGCGGTCGGCTGCTCGAGCTTGAGCACGAGCTTGGCCGTCGTCGACTTGCCGCACCCCGACTCGCCCACCAGACCCAGCGTCCGGCCCTGCTCGATCGCGAACGAGACGCCGTCGACGGCGCGAACACGGCCTCGGTCGCGCGAGAAGAGGCCGCCGCGGACCGGGAAGTGCTTGACGAGGTCTTCGGCGTCGAGCAGGGCCATCGTCCCCGGCCACCCTCAGCGTGTGAGGTTGAAGAGGCGCGCCGCCTCGCCGGGGGCGGCCAGCCAGCAGCGCGCGGCGTGGTCGTCGGCGACGTCGAACGCGGGCGAATCGTCGGCGCGGCAGCGGTCCATGGCCTGCGCGCACCGCGGGTGGAAGGCGCAGCCCCCGGGCAGCGCCGCCAGGTCGGGCGGCTGGCCGTCGATGACAGTGAGCCGTTGGTCGCGGTCGCCCAGCCGCGGGATCGACTCCAGCAGGGCCCGCGTGTAGGGGTGGGCGGGCGCGTTGAAGATGCGCTTCACCGGGCCCGACTCGACGACCCGGCCGGCGTACATGACGGCGACACGGTCGCACATCTTGGCCACGATGCCGAGGTTGTGGGTGATGAAGATCAGCGCGAGACCGTGCGCGCGCTGCAGCTCGCGCAGGAGCCTGAGGTACTGCGCCTGGATGGTCACGTCGAGGCTGGTCGTCGGCTCGTCGGCGATGAGCAGCTTGGGCTCGCAGGAGATGGCGATGGCGCCGACGATGCGCTGCCGCATTCCGCCCGACATCTGGTGCGGGTATTCCCGCACGCGCGTCTCGGGGGCGGAGATCTTCACCGCCTTCAGCAGATCGTGCGCCCGTGTCCAGGCCGAGCCGCGACTGGCCCCCTCGTGGACGCGGATGGACTCGGCGATCTGATCGCCGATGGTGAAGAGCGGGTTCAACGAGGCCATCGGATCCTGCAGGATCATGGCGATGCGCTTGCCACGGATCCGGCGCATCTTGCCGGCGGGCTTCTTGAGGAGGTCTTCCCCCTCGAACAGGATCTCGCCGCGCACGATGCGGGCCGCCGGCGGCAGCAAACGCAGGATGGTGAGCGCCAGCGTCGTCTTGCCGGAGCCGGACTCGCCCACGACCCCGAGCGTGTCGCCGGCGTGCAAGCGCAGGGACACGTCTTCCACCGCCGCCACGACGCGGGTGCCGCGCGCCGAGACGTAGTGCGTGGTGAGGTGTCGGAGCTCGAGCAGGGGTGTCGGCGCGCTCATAGGTCGGAGGGGGCGCCTTCACAGGCGCGCCCACAGGGCGCGACGGCCCCCTCCGAGGCCTCCCCCAGCACAGGTTGCGCCGGCGAAGCCGGCGCTCGAGGCGGCGCGCTCGGCTCTTGGGTTGACACAGGATGTCTTACAGTTGCCGCAGCTGAGGGTCGAGCTTCACGCGCAGCCAGTCGCCGAGCAGGTTGGCGGCCAGGACCATCAGCATGATGCAGGAGCCGGGCAGCACGGTCAGCCACCAGTAGCCGGCCATCAGCCCCTTCTTGCCGTCGGCGAGCATGAGCCCCCAGGCCGGCTTGGGCGGCGGCACCCCGACGCCGAGGAACGACAGCGCCGCCTCGGTGACGATGACCACGCCCAGCATCAGCGTGCCCAGCACGACGGCGGAGTTGAGCACGTTGGGCAGGATGTGGCGGCGCATGATCGTCCGCTTGGAGCAGCCGGCCACGATGGCCAGCCGCACGAAGTCGCGCTCCTTGAGCGACAGGACCTCGCCGCGGATGACGCGGGCGTAGCGCGTCCAGTAGACGGCGCCCAGGATGATCACGATGTTCATCTCGCTCGGCCCCACCACGGCGGCCAGGAAGATGGCGAAGGTGAGCGCGGGCAGGGCCAGCCAGGTGTCCGTCACCCGCATGATCACCTGGTCGACCCAGCTCCCCAGGTAGCCGGACAGGATGCCGAGAGAGGTGCCGAGGACGCCGGCGAACAGCACGGCGGTGAAACCCACGATCATGGAGACGCGCGCGCCGAAGATCAGGCGCGAGAGCACGTCGCGCCCGAGGTGGTCGGTGCCGAGCAGGTACTTGTCGCTGCCGCCGGCCTGCCAGGCCGGTGGTCGGAAGCGGTCGCCGAGCGTGCCGATCTCGGGGTCCCAGGGCGCGATGACGTCGGCGAAGATCGCCACGAACACCAGCACCAGGAGGATCGCCGTCGGGATCAACGGGAAGCCTTCGGAGCGGAAGGCGGCGAAGCGCCAGGCGAGGGCGAGGCCGGCCGCCCGGCTGCTGTCGAGAACCTTGCTCATTGGTATCTGATCCTCGGATCGATGACAGCGTAGAGCACGTCGACGACCAGGTTGACGACGACGATCATGGCGCCGCCCAGCAGCACGGTGGCCTGGACGATCGGAAAGTCGCGGAACGCGATGCCCTCGTAGAGCAGGCGACCGACGCCCGGCCAGGCGAAGACGGTCTCCACGACCACGGCGACGTTCACCATGATGACGAGGTTGATGCCGGCCAGCGTGAGGACCGGGATCAGCGCGTTCTTGAAAGCGTGCTTGGCGATGACGAGGGCCTCCGGCAGGCCCTTGAGCCGCGCCAGCTTCACGTACTCGGAGCCCAGGACCTCCAGCATCGAGGAGCGCGTGAGTCGCATGTGGGCGGCGGCGAAGTACCAGCCCAGCGCCACCGCCGGCATCACGACGTGCAGCGGCGTGCCCGACCCCGAGGAAGGCAGCCAGCCGAGATACACGGAGAAAAAGAGAATCATGAGGAGCCCCACCCAGAAGGCTGGCATGGACAGCCCCAGCAGGGCGAAGATCTTGCCCGCGCTGTCCCACCAGCGGTTGACCCGGACGGCGGCCAGGATGCCGCTGGGGATGCCGACGAGGAGCGAGAAGAACATGGCGGCGGTGGCCAGGAGCAGCGAGTTGGGCAGGCGCGAGAGGTAGAGCTCCAGGACCGGCATGCGGTAGTAGAACGACTGGCCGAAGTCGCCGCGGACGAGGCTCGCCATGAAGCTCCCGTACTGGAACCAGAGCGGGCGATCGAGGCCGAACTGTTGCCGGATGGTGTCGATGTCGGCCTGGCTGGCGCCGGGCTCGACGAGCAGCACGGCCGGATCGCCCGTGAGGCGCACGAAGAGGAAGATGGTCAGCGAGAGCAGGAAGAGGGAGACCAGCGAATAGGCCAGGCGCCGGAGGACGTAGCGCTTCATGGCTTCTTGAGCCGGAGATCTTCGTAAGGCGCCGAGTAGGCGTGGCCGGCAATGAGGGCGAGCCCCGATTCTTCCACCCGCGGCCCGACCCCGTTGAGGAAGGCGAGCTCCCAGATCGGCGCGAACATCACCTTGTCGTGCATGAGCTGCTGCAGGCGGTGGAGGATCGCCTCCCGCTTCTTCCGGTCGAGCTCCGAGACCTGCTCCTGGAAGAGGCCATCGAGGTCCGGATAACTGCCGTAGACGTAGCTGCCTCCCGAGACGACGAACGCCTCCAGCCGGGTGGCCGCGTTACCGAAGGCACCGCTGGCGCCCTGGATGATGTTCCGGTACTTCTTCTCGGAAAACCCCTTGAAGAAGGCCGCGCGCTCCAGCGGGCGCAGCTTGAGTCGAATCCCCACGCCCTGCAGATAGTTCGCGGCGGCCTCGGCCAGGTTGGCGTAGGCGACGTCGCAGAAGTACTCGCCCGCGTCGAAGCCGTTGGGGTATCCGGCCTCGGCCAGGAGCCGCTTGGCCCGGGCCCGATCGAAGGGGTACGCCGGCGGCGGCCAGTAGAAGTCGAAGGTGCTGGGGATGATGCTCCCGGTGATCTTCGAGAACCCCAGGGTCTCGGCCTCGTTGATGGCCTTCCGGTCGATCGCGTAGTTGGCGGCCAGGCGCACGCGCTTGTCGTGCCAGGGCGACTTGGGATCCCACTGATCGGCGAAGTAGAGCCAGAAGGTGGCCTGGATCACCGCGGGCTTCAGCGTGAGCCCCGGCGTCCGCCGAATCTCCTCGGCCAGGGCGCCCCGGATGGAGTAGGCGATGTCCGCCTCGCCGCGCTTGAGGGCGGCCAGGCGCGTGGACTCGTCGGGGATCACTTTGAAGACCAGACGCTTCACGCTCGGCGTCTTGCGCCAGTAGTGATCGAAGGCCTCCAAGACAAGCTCGACACCCGGGGTGAACGACACGAATCGATACGGGCCGGCGCCCACCGGCGATTTCTTGAAGCCCTCGTCGCCCACCTGCTCGACGTAGGCCTTGGGGACGATCCAGCCGGCGCCGGTGGCGCTGCTGTAGAACGTCAGGAAGTCGGGCCACGGGCTCTTGAGCCGGAACCGGACGCGCCCGGGGTCGGGCACCTCCACGGCGGCGACCCGTTCCTTGAGCGCTTTGGCGGAGGTGCCCCGGTAACGCTCGAAGGAGAACTTGACATCCTCGCCGGTGACCGGATCGCCGTTGTGGAACTTGGCGCCTTTGCGCAGGACGAACTCGTAGACGAGACCGTCAGGGGAGGCGCTCCAGGACTCGGCCAGACTGGGGGCCAGGCTCTTACCGGGCATCGGCTTCACGACGGCGTCGTGGAGCGCGTAGAGGACCATGAACGGCGTGATGATCCCAGGGGTCTCCGCGGGGTCGAACCAGGTCGGCGCCAGCGTCGTGTGCACGGCCCAGGTGATCTGGCCCTCGGGGCCGGAGGCGCCGGCCGGAACGGCGATGCTGAGGACGCTCAGTGAAATGCCGACGAAGAGGCCGAGCGGACCGTTGGCTCGACTCATGGTGCGCCTCACTTGGCCTTGAGTTTCAGGTCCTCGTACGGCGACGAGGCTCGACGTACTTGCGGGGCACGATCCAGGCGGCGCCGGTCGCCGGCGTCCCGTAGAAGGTCATGAAGTCCACGTCAGCTGGCCCTCGGGCGCGGCGCCGGCGGCAGCGGCGACGAGCAGCGCGGTCCCGACCAGCAGAACCAGCCCGCTGGCGAGGAGGACGACGGCTGCCTTTCTTCGGCTCATGGTGAGCCTCCCCGGAGAGAGACGGATTATAGACCCGATCAGAACGGCGCGCGCTGCCCCTCCGGCAGGGGGGTGTCGAAGGAGAAGAGGACACCGGCGATCAGCTGGTAGTAGCCGGCCAGGACGACCAGCTCGAGGAGGCCGGTAAGCCCCAGGTCCTTCTGGACCTCGTCGTGCAGACCCTGGGGCACCGACTCGTGGGCGAGGACGTGCCGGACGACCCTGACGGCGTTGGCGTACCGCGCAGGGAGCGTCGAGAGGTCACCGCGCGTGCGCACGAGCTCGATCACCTCGCCCGGGAGCCCCGCCTTGAGCGCGACGGGCGCGTGCGCCACCCACTCGTAGGGCTGGGCCACCGCGCGCGCGGTGACGAGGATCGCCAGCTCCCGCACGTCCCCCGGGAGCGTGGCGTCGAATCGCAGGTACTCACCCACGTCGGCCACGCGCTCGGCCAGGACCGGATGGTGCATCAGCGGCGCATAGGGGCCGCGGATGGCTCCGCGCTTTCTGGCGATCTTGTCGTAGATCCTCTTGGCCTCGGGACTCAGCGAGTCCAGCGGGTCGGGCAGTCGGGCCATCACACGCTCCTGGGGGGACGCTGGTCCTTTCCCGCCGGGATGCTAACACGTTGACAGAACCCTGGTGATGGCTTACCTAGGAGCGCAGCAGCCTCAGGAGGCCCGCGCCATGCCGTCCCGCAAGTTCCGGATCATCGACGCCGACGGGCACGTGATGGAGCCGGCCGGCATGTGGGAGCGCTACATCGGCCCCGAGTTTCGTGATCGCGCGCCGCGCGTGGTGCGCGGGCCCAGCGGACGCTCGGGCTTCGAGAGCGGGGGGCGGGTGTCGCCGCGGCTGGAGTGCATCAGCCTCGCCATGCGCGGCGCCTTCGCAGCACGGGTGCGCGAGCACCTGAGCGAGTACCTCGAGGCGGAGTACGATGCCGAGTCCCAGATCAAGGCGATGGACGCGGGCGGCATCGACATCGCGTTCCTCTATCCCACCCAGGGACTCTACGTGGCGTCCATCGACGACCTGGCGCCCGAGCTGGCGATCGGCATCTGCCGCGCCTACAACGACTGGATGGTGGACTTCTGCGCCCACGCGCCGGACCGCCTGCGCCCCGTCGGCATGCTCGTCGCCCTCCACGAGCCGGCCCTGGCCGTCCAGGAGGCCGAGCGCCTCGCCGCGCGCGGCTTCAGGGCGGTCTTCGTCCGTCCGAACCCGATCCGCGGGCGGAACCTCGACGATCCGGCCTACGAGCCCTTCTGGGCCGCCTGCGAGCGGCGGGGCCTGGCCGTCGGCATTCACGAGGGCGTGGGAGCGTACCTGCCCGAGGCGGGCGCCGATCGCTTCCGGAACTTCTTCGCCTGCCACGCCGCCTCGCATCCGATGGAGCAGATGCTGGCGATGCTGGCGCTCATCGGCGGCGGCGTCCTCGAGCGTCACCCGCAGCTGCGCGTCGCGTTCCTGGAATCGGGCTGCGGCTGGCTGCCGTACTGGCTGTGGCGGATGGACGAGCACTGGGAGCAGACGGAGGGCATCGCCGGCGAGCCCCAGCTCTCCATGAAGCCGAGCGACTACTTCCGCCGCCAGTGCTGGATCGCGTGCGAGCCCGACGAGCCCTACATCCCCCACGTCCTCGACTTCATCGGCGAGGACCGCCTCCTCTTCGCGAGCGACTACCCGCATCCGGATCACAAGTGGCCGGAGACGGCCGAGGCGATGCTCGCCCTGCCGGTTTCAGACTCGGCCCGGCGGAAGATCCTCTGGGACAACCCCGCGGCGCTCTACGGTCTGGCCTGATGCGCTAGGGCCCGGACCGGGCTCCTCCCCGGGAGCGCGGGAGGCTAGGGGTTCTGCACCACGACGTCGACGGTGGCCGAGCCGGTCCGGCCGGCCGCATCCCGCACGGTGGCTTTCAGCGTCTGGGCTCCGTTGGCCACGCGCGTGGTGTCCCACGGCAGCGCCACGTGGGTGCCCGAGGACGATTCGGTCCAGAGTGTGGTGGCGCCGACGGAGAGCGTGTAAGTGAACGGCGGCGTCCCCGGCGAGTCCACCCAGATGTTCGACCAGTTGATGCCGCTGACGGCTTCGCCCGGACGTGGCGATGTGAGCGTGATCGTGAGCGTGCCGGTGCCTCCGCCGCTGCTCATGGTGACGGTGCGGATGGCGGTGGCGCGGGCGCCGGCGCTGTCGGTCACGGTGAGGCCCAGCGTGTGCGTGCCGTTGGCCGACGCGGTCGTGTCCCAGCTGTAGGAGGCGCTGGTCCCGGCCGTCGTCGTGGTGAACACCTGGGCGCCGTCGATGGCCAGCGCGTAGCTATAGGGCGAGGTGCCCCCGCTGGCGGCCAGGCCGACGATCGTCGTCCCGTTGACGGTGGCACCTTCGGCGGGGCTCGTGAAGGAGGCGCCGAGGGTGGGGGGGGCGCCGCCCTGGACGGTGACGCTGACGCTGGACGAGCCGGTCCTGCCGGTCGCGTCACGGACGGTGGC
>DASYUQ010000045.1 GCA_036001065.1 Candidatus Methylomirabilota bacterium | reverse complement strand
ACTACGAGGCCTGCCTGAGTGGCGATGATGCGTTTCGCCGGGAACGGTTCTTGAAGACGGGGAAGGGTAAACGCTTCTTGCGCAACCGCCTCGCGTCGTTCCTGGCCAGATTTAGTACCAACAAGTTGGAACGGCACTAGGCGCGAATAGTTGGAACGGCACTAGCGGTCCTACCCACCTGGCCCGGACCGCCAGGCCGACCAGCGGAAGCGCTTAGCTCCCGTGGCGGTAGCTGGCGGGGAGCATCGTCTCCAGCAAGGCCCGCATCTCCGCGCTGTTCCACTCGCGGGCGCCCAGAGCCACGCCCGCCACCTCGCCACCCGGGCGGATCACGAAGGTCACGGGCAGGCCCGTCACGCGCCAGGCGCCCGCGGTGGCCATCTGGGGATCGAGCAGGACGGGGAAAGTGATGCTCAGATTCTTCAGATACGGCTCGAGCAGCGGGCGCGGGGCGCCGCGGTCGACGGAGATCCCGACGACGACGAGCCCGCGGGCGCGGTAGTCGCGCCAGAGCGCCTCCAGGGTCGGCATCTCGAGCGTGCAGGGCGTACACCAGGTCGCCCAGAAGTTCAGGACGACCAGCCTGTCCTTCCAGGCATCGAGCGACGCGTGGCCGCCGCCGAAGCGCTCGAGCCGCCAGGCGGGCCCCTTCTGCCCCTCCCTGAGCTCCGTGACCCCGGCCTTCTCGAAGAGATCGAGCGCGGCGCCGTGCTGAGCGTCGTGGCCGTCCTCCTCGCCGGCGCGGCGCATCGGCAACGCCCAGAAGAGCGCGGCCAGCAGCACCAGGGCGAGCGCTCCCCGCCCGAGATTCTGGCGCAGGTTGGCCCCCAGCAGCGTCCTAGACGCCCAGCCTTTCACCGCTCACCAACCTGGGCGGCCCCTTGTCAAACGCCGCTTTGCTCGAGCCCACGGCTTTTTTCGAGCGCCGGCTTTGCCGGCGCAATCCTTTCTGGGGGGAGGTCTCGGAGGGGGCCGTCGAGGCCCCCTCCGATCTAAACGCCCAGCTTTTCATGCGTCACCGGGCTCTCTCGCAGCTCTCTGGACGGGCCTTCGAACACGATCAGACCCTTTTCCATGATGTAGCCGCGGTCGCAGACGTTCAGGGCCATGCGCGCGTTCTGCTCCACCAGGAGGACGGTGACGCTGAGGCGCTTGAGCTCCTGGATCATCTCGCGAATGTGACGGACCAGCGCCGGCGCCAGCCCCTGCGTCGGCTCGTCCATGAGGATGATCCGGGCCCCCGCCATCATCACGCGCGCGAGCGCGAGCATCTGCTGCTCGCCGCCCGACAGTGTCTGGCCGGGCTGGTCCAGGCGCTCGCGGAGGCGCGGGAAGTGATGGAACACCTCCTCCAGCCGCTGGCGTCGCAGCGCGGCCGAGGGCCGGCGCGCAGCCGAGAGCCCGAGCTCGAGGTTCTCGCGGACGGTGAGGCCGGGGAAGATCCGGCGGTTCTCGGGGACGAAGCCCACGCCCAGCCGCGCGATCTCGTGGGGCGTGAGGCCGGTCAGCGGACGGCCGTCGAGCTCGATGGTGCCGCGCCAGGGCCGGAGGAAACCCATCACCGCCTTCATCAGCGTCGTCTTGCCCATGCCGTTCCTGCCCAGCAGCGCCACGGCCTCGCCCGCGCGGATCTCCAGGGAGACGCCGAAGAGGATCGGCGTGGCCCCGTAGCCCGCGTGGATCTCCTGCAGCCTCAGCATCAGTCGTCGGCGCCTCCGAGGTAGGCGTCGATCACCCGCCGGTCGCTCCGGATGGCCTCGGGCGTGCCCTCGGCGATCTTCTCACCGAAATGGAGCACCGCGATCCGGTCGGAGACGCCCATCACGACGCTCATGTCGTGCTCGATGAGCAGCACGGTGAGCCCCCGCGCCTGAGCGATCCTCCGGATGAGCGCGGTCGCCTCCTTCGTCTCGCCGGGCGTCATACCCGCCGTGGGCTCGTCGAGCAGCAGGAGCGTCGGCTCCGTGGCCAGGGCCAGGCAGATCTCGAGGTAGCGCTGCTCGCCGTGGGAGAGGTGCTGAGCCCGCGCCTGGCGGCGCCCGTCGAGGCCGAAGGCCGCCAGCAGCTCCCTGACCGGTCGCTCGACGTCGGGCAGGCGCCAGAGGGAGCCGAGACGGCCGGAGACGGCCGCGCGGGACTGACGGGCGACGCGGACGTTCTCGAAGACCGAGATCTCGGGAAAGATGTTGGTGATCTGGAAGGTCTTGGCGAGCCCGCGCCGGTTGATGACCTCGGGCGGGAGCCCCGTGATGTCGGCGCCCTCGAACTTGACGCGCCCCGCGCTGGGCGCGTAGAGGCCGGAGATGACGTTGAACAGCGTCGACTTGCCGGCGCCGTTGGGGCCGATCACGGCGACGCGCTCGCCCTGCTTCACCTGCAGGCTGCAGCCGCGGATGATCTCGGTCTTGCCGAAGCTCTTTCGGAGATCCTTGAGTTCGAGGGCCACGGCGCTGCTCACAGGGTCTCCCTCCGCTTGATCTCTTTCTCGATGTATTCCTGGATCTCGCCCCATTGCCTCACGAAGTGGCGCCGCGCGAGCTCGAACAGGCCGATGCCGGTGAGCATCACGAAACCGGCACCGAACCAGCTGTTCAAGCCCTTGGCGTCCAGCGTCGCGCCCATGAACTTCAGCTCGGGGCCGAGCGCGGTGTTGAGTTGCAGGTGGTAAACCATTTCGATCATGGCGGCGGCGCCCACCAGCGTGACCAGTGCCGTGGCCGCGAGTGCCAGGTAGCTGACCCACAGCTCCTTCAGCCGGCCGAAGGAGGCCACGCGCACGTTCATCATGATCAGGCTGGCGATGCCGCCCGGCGCGTACATCACCATGAA
>DASYUQ010000044.1 GCA_036001065.1 Candidatus Methylomirabilota bacterium | reverse complement strand
TCCATCCTCTACGTCGAGCGCCCGACGTTTCTGCTGCGCGCGGTCCTCGCGTACCTGCTCGGCACCATCGCCACCATGGCGATGATCATCTGGATCTCCACGCTGGTGCGGTCGGTGGGCGAGGATCTCGGCGGGCTGCTCATCCTCGCTGGACTCGTCCTCGTCCCCGGCACCTTCGTGGTGGTGTCGATGTCGCTACGGCCGCTTCGCCACGTCACCGTGTACCGCGACGAGTCGCGCGTGGAGAGCCTGCTGCGCGTGCTGCAGGATCAGCGCTTCGCGGTGCTCACCCGGACGTACACGGTCGTGACCACCGGCGGCGAGATTCTCGCGCGGCTGCGCAAACGGTACGTCCACAACGTCATCCGCAAGCGCTGGTACGTCGAGACGCCCGCGGGCCGGGTCGTCGCCCTCGCCATCGAGGACTCGATCGTGCTCTCGCTGCTCCGCCGCGTGCTGGGGTCGCTCTTCGGGCTCCTCCGCACCAACTTCGTCCTCACGCATCCGGACGGCACGGTGCTCGGCGAGTTCAATCGGAAGTTCACGCTCCTCGACCGCTACGTCCTCGACCTCAAGGCCGACACCGAGCGCCGGTTCGACCGGCGGGTCGCGCTGGCGCTGGGCATCATGCTCGACAGCGGCGAAGGCCGATGAAGGCCGACATCGAGCCGTTGACCGCCGCCGCCGCCCGCGCTCACCTGACGGAACTGGCCGCGCTGCTCGAGGACGCCGTCGACAGCGGCGCCTCCATCGGCTTCCTGTCGCCGCTGGCGCCATCCGAGGCGACGGACTACTACAAGCTGCTGGACCCGGGATGATGGAGCGCGCCGAGCAGCCGCTACGCATCACGCCCGAGATGCTGCTGAGCCGGCGGGTGGACTTCGAGCGCCGGATGCGGCGCGCGCCGCCGTTCACGATCGGGCTCATCGTCTTGCTCACCGCGATTTTCGCCGGGGAGGTGGCCCGGGGCGCTCTCAGCTCCCAGGCGGCCATCACCGCCGCCGGGGCGCTGGAGGCCCGCGTGGTGGCGGCGGGGGAGTACTGGCGGCTGGTGAGCGCGACCCTGCTCCACGGCGGCGTCGAGCATCTCGTCGGCAATGCCGTCGCGCTCTTCATCCTCGGGATGGTGTGCGAGCACGCCTTCGGCCACGCCCAGTACCTGATCCTCTACGTGGGCAGTGGCCTCGCCGGCTCGCTCCTGAGCGTGCTCACGAGCCCGGGGCCGTCGGTGGGCGCTTCGGGGGCCATCTTCGGGCTTCAGGCCGCGGCCATCGTGCTCTTCCGCCGGCACCGGGATCGGCTGCTGCTGCGCGACCGGCGCATCGGCGTGGTGCTGCTGGTGTGGGCGATCTACTCGATCGGCGCGGGGATCGTCACGCCGTACATCGACAACGGCGCCCACATCGGCGGCGCCGTGGGCGGAGCGCTGATCGCGCGCGGGCTGCATCCGGTGGTGCTGGAGCCGATGCCGCCGGAACATGCTGCGCGCGTCCGCCGCTGGCTCTGGGCCGTCTGGGCGCTGCTGGCCTACACCGCCGCCGGCTGGCTGTTCCGCTAGGAGACTCGGAGGGGGGCTTCGCCCCCCTCCCGAAATCCATAGTCGGACAGGGCCTCGCGGCCCCCTCCGACACCTCCCCGCACACGCTCGCGTGCGCCGGCAAAGCCGGCGGGCGAACCGTGGCGGATTCGGTGAGTGCGTCGGCGAGTCTGGCCATTCGCCGACAGACTCCTAGTGCCGTTCCAACTTGTTGATACTAAATCTGTCCACGAACGACATACACGGTGCCTTCCTAGGCACGAATAGTTGGAACGGCACTAGGCGGGCGCGAGGTCGCGCGCGGCGGGCAGGGTCGGCAGCGAGGTCGCCGCGCGGACGCCGCGGACGATGGCGCGGGCCACGGCGTCCGCCGCCGCCAGGCCGAGGCGGGTCAGATCGGCGGGCAGGTCGCCCACCGAGAGCGCGAAGAGCGTGTCGCCGTCGAAGACCGTGTGGGGCGGCGACAGCGCCCGCGCGAAACCCAGCATGCCGAGCGCCGCGACCTTCGTTGCCTCGGCTTTGCCCAGCCGCGCGTTGGTGGCGACGACGCCGATCGTCGTGTGCGCGGGCGGGGCGAAGCGGTCGAGCATCGCCCCATCTGCCAGCGCGCGCGCCGAGTCGATGAGTCGCCGCCCGCCGGGCGCATCGCGTGTGCCCGCGATCAAGGCGCCCGTGTCGGGATCGCGCACGTCGCCGACGGCGTTCACGGCGACCAGCGCGCCCACGACCACGTCGTCCAGCCGCGCGCTGGCACTGCCGATTCCGCCGCGCATGGCGCGGGCGATGTGGTGGAGCTTGCCGACGCTGGCGCCGGCGCCGGCGCCGACGTTGCCCTCCGCCACCGCGCCCCCGGTGGCGCGCCGGGCGGCCTCGTAGCCCATCTCGCGGGTGGGCCGGGCGCGGGGATCGCCCACGTTGAGGTCGAAGAGGAACGCCCCCGGCACGTGCGGCACCACGGCAGGCCCCACGGGAAAGCCCACCCCGCATTCCTCCAGGTACCGGAGCACGCCGTAGACGGCCTCCTCGCCGAAGCGGCTGCCGCCCCCCAGCACGACGCCGTTCACGGTGGGCACCAGATGGCGGGAGTCGAGGAAGTCGAGACCGACGACGTCGTTGCCGCCGCCGCGAAGCTCGACGCCGCCAACGGCGGGCCGATCGCAGAGGACGACGGTGACGCCGGTCAGGCCGGCATCGTCGGTGGTGTGGCCGACGCGGATTCCGGGGACGTCGGTGATCACGCCGAGGGGACGGTGGCCGGGCGGGCGGGCTTCCGGCTCACGTCGGCGGCGCCCAGTTGCCCCAGCACGACCTGGCCGGCCAGCTCGAGCGCCCGCGCGGCGAGCGCGCGGGCGAACGGGAGACGCCCGGCATCGCGCGAGGTGTCGAGGAGGGCCGCGGCGGCGGCCCGCGCGAGCGCACCGTGCTGCTCGCGGCCGATGGCCTCGAAGACGAGGGCCATTTCCAGGAGCCGTCGGGCCCACAGGCGGCGGGGGCCCTCGGTCAGCTCACGCGCGACGACGCGGCTCACGATCGCGTCCTCGCGCTCGGCCTTCAGCTGATCGGAGACGACGAGCCGGCTCTCGCGTGCCTGCAGCAGGTCCACGGCATCGGCGTGCACGGCCTCGGGGTCGAGGAACCAGCTCGCCAGCTCGGGCAGCCCGAGCAGCTCCGCGGAGCGCTCGACCAGTGGCGGGTCGACGGCCGGCGCCGGAAGCTCGAGGGGCGCCGCGGTCTCGAAGAGCCGCTGCCAGCGCGCGAACGCCGCGGGCGGGGCGGTGTGAGTCGCCCGATGAAGCGCCAGCGCCTCGGCCACCAGGCCGGCCGCGCGGGCGGGATCGGTCTCCACCCACGGCAGCTTCTGTGAGGCGCGGAGCTCGGCCAGCTCGCGGTCCAGGCGTTTCTTCGTGATCTCGCCGCCGGCGGCGTCCAGGATTCCGGCGACATCGTTGAGGATCAGCGAGCAGAGCCGGAGGGCGCCGTAGCTGCCCTCGAAGAGAACCCACACCGCTCGGGAGCCGCTGCCGTCGACGCCCGAGAGCCAGGCCCGCACCGCGCGCTCCCCGCCCCGCGCCACCACCGGCGGCCGCTCGGGGACCTGGACGCCGCGCTGGGTCAGACGATACAGCGCGCGCTTGGCGGCCCGACGGACGCGGCGCTCGGCCACGCCGGAGCCGAGGGCGGTGAGCAGGGGCATCGCGGCGGCGCCGTGCTCGCTGGCCAGCGCGCGCAGCGCCTCCTCGAGCGCGTCGGTGGGCAGGGTGGCGAGCGTCTGGAGCTCGGCGGGGCTGGGCGTGCCTCCCCCCGCGAGCAGGGCCTCCAGGGCCTGGCGGCAGGCCGCGCTTACTTCATTCAAGCGCGAGGCGGAGGAAGGGGTGGCTGGGGCCTTTGGGGAAGTGGACGCGGCGCGCGTAGTCCAGCGCGCCGGCGTAGCTCTCGAAGCGCTCGGCGAGCCGCCGGTACGGCGGCGCCGCCGCGCCGGCGCCGACCCGGGCGTGCTCGGAGACGAAGCGGTAGGCACACTTGCCCTGGGATATGTAGTAGCCGGTGCTGGCCATCCGCTCGACGCGCTCGCGGAAGACGCCGATCATGAACATCGTGTAGTCGCCGATGTGGCGCCGCACGGTCACCTCGTGCTCGGGGCGGAAGTACGGCGAGTCCTCCTGCCAGGCCGCCTGGATGTCCAGCAGCATGTCGACGACCGTCTCCAACCGGGGCAGGGCCACGCCCCGCGGGTACACGTTGTCCGTCCGCACGAACCGGGTGAGGAGGTCGGCCAGATAGGTCGCGGCGGGCTCGTCCTGCAGCGCCAGATCGCGAAAGCTCGCGCGAATCGCTCGCTCGAAGAAGTTCCGCAGCTCCACGGGCTTCCCCCTGTCTCGGAAGCTTCTCGATTTCTGATGATAGCAGATTTGCTAGAATCCGACTTCGTGACGGATTCGCCGCGCGCGAAGGTGCCATGGATGCTCGTCGCCGCGAGCGTGCTGCTTCTGGTGCTGCTGCTCTACGTGATGTTCGCGAACTACCTGCCGACCAGGCAGCGCGTCGTGCTTCTGGAGACGGAGCTGAGGGAGGTTTACGCCCGGGAGGCGGCGCTGCAGACCAAGCTGGCCCAGCAGGACCAGCGCTCCGCGCTCGGCGAGCGGCAGCTGAACGCGCTGCGGACGGAGCGGGACGCGCTGGCCCGTCGCCTCGCCGATCTCGAGCAGGAGCTGGCCGCCGCCCGCGCGCGACGCCGCTGACGCTGGCGTCGCCGGAGCGTCGGCGAACGGGATCGAGCCCGCGGGGGGGTGGCGGGCGCCGCGGGCCGCGGCGGCCGACCACCGGCGTCAGGCCGCGCGGCGCACGGTGTCCCGCAGCTTCGAGGTGCTGGTGGCCAGCGTGTCGTGCACGCGCCGGCCGGTTTCCTGGGCCGCGGCCTGCAAACGGTCGACGGACTGCATGAGGACCCGAGCGTTCGCGCCCATGAGCGCGAACGAGCGCTGGGCCGCGTCGACGGTCTCCACGCTCGCGCAGCTCGTTGAGGCGTTGCAGCTCTGCCATGTTGCGCCTCCGGCGTCTTCGTAAAACCCGCGCCGAGGCGTGCAAGCGCAGGGCCGGCCATATCGGCGGGGCGGCCGCGCGCAGTGACGCGCGCATAGCCGGCGAGGTCCGACGTCGGCCCCGCTGAACTTTGTAGATCGGACGCCGGCGAATGTAGAAGGGGCTCTAACGATCCAGGACGGCCAGGAGGCGCTCGTTGGCCTCCCGCGTGCCCACGGAGATGCGCAGGTGGTCGGGAAAGCCGACCGCGGCGCCGTCGCGCACGAGGAGCCCCGCCCGCAGCAACCGCTCGCGCGCGAGCGCGGCGTTGGGCACGTGCAGAAGCAGAAAGTTCGCGTGCGAGGGCGGGAAGGCATACCCGCGGCGACTCAGCTCGCGGGCCAGGAACGTCCGCTCGGCGATCACGAAGGCGCGCGTCCGCTCCCAGTGCTCCCGGTCTTCCAGGGCCGCCAGCGCGGCGACCTGGCCGAGCCGGTTGACGTTGTAGGGCGCGCGCACGCGGTTGAGGCGCTCGATCGTCTCCGCGGTGGCGATCGCGTAGCCGACGCGCAGGCCGGCCAGGCCGGCGATCTTGGAGAAGGTCCGGAGCACGATGAGCCGCGGGTAGCGCCCGAGCAGGCTCACGCCGTCGGGATACTCGGGATCGTCGCAGAAGTCCCGATAGGCCTCGTCGAGGACGACCAGTGGCGGATCGGGGGCCAGCGCGTCCAGCAGGGCCAGCAGGGGAGCGCGGCGGATGATCGTCGCCGCCGGGTTGTGCGGCGAGCAGAGGATCACCGCCTTCGTGCGGGCGGTCACGCGCCGCCGCACGTCGTCCAGGTCCGTCTCGTACTTGGCCAGCGGGCTCGGCTGGACCACGGCGCCCGCCAGCTCCGCCGCCGTCGTGTACGGCTCGAAGGACGGCAGCGGCACCACCACCTCGTCGCCCGGCCCCAGGGAGGCCCCGGCGATCAGCGACAGCAGCTCGTCGGCGCCGTTGCCGACGACGAGCTGCTCGGGACCGACGCCGAAGCGCCGGGCCAGGGCCTCCCGGAGCGCGGTGGAGGCGCCGTCGGGGTAGAGATGGACGCGGGGCGCCTCCCGGCGGATGGCGTCGACGACGCGGGGCGAGGGGCCCAGCGGGCTCTCGTTGGCCGACAGGCGCACGAGGTCGGGCAGCCCCAGCTCACGGGCCAGCACTTCGAGCGGCTGGCCGGCTTCGTAGGGGGCGACGCGATCCAGGATCGGGCGCCAGACGTTTCTCACCAGCGCATTGTAGTAAGTCTCCGCCGCATTTGACAGTCTTTGCCCGGGGTTGCTACGCTCTGCCCGCCATGTCGCCCGAGCTGTATCGCCGGGCCCGGCGGGCCGAGGCCAAGGCCGAGCGCGCCGAAGACCGGCGGCGTCTCCGTCTCGACGTGTTCCGCGCCGCACTCGCCGACGGGCTCGACTCGCTCAAGCTGATGCACGCCGAGGGTGCGTCGGGGCAACAGTCGGTGCAGGCCCACGCGCGGTTCATCGACGGCGTGGTCCGCTCGCTCACCCGACTGATCGTCCTCGACGCGACCGAGGCCGGGCTGGCGCCGGCGCCCTTCGTCATCGTCGCGCTCGGCGGGTACGGCCGGGGCGAGCTGCACCCGTCGTCCGACATCGACCTCATGGTGATCCACGACGGCGAGCTGAGGCCGTACGTGCAGCGCGTCACTCAGGAGCTGCTCTACACGCTGTGGGACCTGGGGCTTCAGATCGGCCACAGCCTCCGCTCGCTGGAAGACTGCGTGGCGATGGCCCGCACGGACCTGCCCAGCCGGACCTCGATGCAGGAGGCGCGCTTCCTGGCCGGCGACCGCCGGCTCTTCGCGCGCTTCCGCCGCGTGCTGAACGAGAACGTCTACCGGCGGGACTTCGAGCAGTTCCTGGAGGCGATGCTGAGCGAGCGCGATCAGCGCTACCGCAAGCACGGGGCCTCGCCCTACATCGGCGAGCCCAACGTCAAGGAGTCGGCGGGCGGCCTCCGGGACATGCACACGGCGATGTGGCTGAGCGCCGCCAAGTTCGGCGCCCGCACGCTCCGCGAGCTCAGGGAGAAGGCGCTCATCACCGAGCGGGAACAGGCGCTGACGGACGGGGCGCTGACGTTCTTGTGGCGGGCCCGCAACGAGCTCCACTTCCTCTCCGGTCACCGCAACGACGTCCTCACGCGCGACCTCCAGCCGCAGATCGCCAAGAACCTGGGGTACCGGGACGATGACGAGAGCCTGGGCGTCGAGCGCTTCATGCGCGACTACTATCTGCACGCGCGGGTGATCCACCGGGTGGCCCAGCGACTCATCGCGCGCTGCCAGGAGACCCTCTCCCAGCGCCACCAGGCGGCGCGGCGCGACCGGCAGCAGGCGCTGGCCGACGGGCTCGTCTTCATCGACGGGCGCCTGTATCTGGCCCGTCACAGCGCGGAGGTCTTCGCCGAGGATCCCACGCGCCTCCTCAAGGTGTTCTGGCACGCCCACCGGCTGGGGTGCGAGCTCTCCCCCGAGCTGGAGCGGGCCATCGAGGCGTCCCTGGAGCTCGTGGACGACACCGGGCGCCGCTCGCCGGTGGCCCGCGACCTCTTCCTCGACATCTGCCGCGCCTGGGGGCGGGTGGCGCTCACGCTGTCGGAGATGCACGAGCTGGGCCTGCTGGGACGGTACCTGCCCGAGTTCGGGGCGCTGACGTGCCTCGTGCAGTACGACGTCTATCACAAGTTCTCCGCCGACCGGCACTCGCTGCTGGCGGTCGAGCACCTGGAGGCGCTGGCGCCGGGACAGTCGGCGGAATCGGAGGGCGCCGCCCAGGTCTTCACCGAAGTGGAGAAGCCGGAGCTGCTGATGCTCGGCATGCTGCTGCACGACATCGGCAAGGCCAAGGGGCACGGTCACGTGGCCAAGGGCATCCCGCTCATCCGGGAGCTGACGGCCCGGATGGGCCTGTCGTCCGCCGACGCCGCCGCGGTGGAGTTCCTGGTGGCCCACCACCTGACCATGTCCCACATCGCCCAGCGGCGCGACATCGACGACCCCAAGACGGTGGCCGACTTCGCGGCGGCCACGGGCGATCCCCAGCGGTTGCGCATGCTCTATCTACTCACGTGGGCGGACATGCGGGCGGTGGGGCCGGGTGTGCTCACGCCCTGGCAAGCCGTGATCCTGCACGAGCTCTACGCCCGCACGCTGGTCCGACTCACCGGGGGGCGCGTCGAGCGCCCCAACCGCGCCCAGCTGGCCGAGCGGCTCTACGCAGCGGTGAAGGACGAGGTGTCGCTGCAGGCCGTCAAGGCGCACCTGGCCATGATGTCCGATCGCTACCTGGCCACGACGACGGTGCAGCGCATGGCCGAGCACGTGCGCATGGTCCAGGGGCTCGACGCGGCGCCGGTGGTGACGGAGCTGTTCCATCACCCCGACCTCGGCTCGTCGGACCTCGTCGTCGTGACGCGCGACCTGCCCGGCCTCTTCGCGCTGATCGCGGGCACGCTGGCCGCCCACGGCGTCAACATCATCTCCGCCCAGATCTCCACGCGGGCCGACGGCATCGCCCTCGACACGTTCCAGGTCAACGACCCCGCGGGGGAAGCGATTCTGTTGCCGGCCCACTGGGCCCGCACGCTCGACGCCCTCCGCGCCGTCATCGCCGGCGAGCAGAGCGTCGACGCGCTCCTCGAGCGGCGGCGGGCGGCCCGCCGCCCGGCCAGGGATCCGGAGACGCCGCCGAAAATCTCCCTCGACAACGGTCTCAGCGATGCCTTCACCGTGGTGGAGGTGAAGTGCCCCGACCGAATCGGCCTGCTCTACCTGATCACCCGGACCCTGTCCGCGCTCGGCCTGGACATCGCCAGCGCCCGCATCGCCACCGAGATCGACCAAGCGTTCGACACCTTCTACGTCCACGACGGCAAGGGTGGCAAGATCGAGGCGCCAGCGGCGATGGAGCGGCTGCGGGAGGCGCTCGAGCAGGCGCTGGTGCAGCCGCTGTGACGGCCGCGCAGGCCCCCGCATGTTGAGCCGTTACCGCGAGCCGGTGCGGATATGGACCGATCCGATCGGCCACGCGCTCTTCCGGCTCCGGCTGCGCCCCAACCACCTCACGGTCGCCGGGCTGGGGGTGAGCCTCCTGGCCGCCGCCGCGTTCGTGGCCGGACGCACGCGGACGGCCGGCCTGCTGCTGATCCTGGCCGGCCTCTTCGACTTCTTCGACGGCTCGCTGGCGCGGGCGTCCGGGCAGGTGACGCCTTTCGGCGCCTTCCTGGACTCCGTGATCGACCGCTACTCCGACCTCGTGGTGCTGCTGGCCATCGTCGTGCTCTTCGCGAGGATGCCCCACACGCGGGGCGCCATCATCGCCATGGCCGGGCTCGTCGGCAGCGTGATGGTCAGCTACACCAAAGCGCGCGCCGAATCCATTGGCATCGAGTGTAATGTGGGAGTGATGGAGCGACCGGAGCGCATGATCTGCCTTATCGGGGGCGCCCTGTTCGGCCTGCTGGAGCCGGCGCTCTGGATCCTGGCCGTGCTGGCGAACCTCACGGCGATCCAGCGCATCGCGTTCACCCGCCGGACGATACGCGACTCGGCCCGGCTCTCCATCGGCGCCGCGCTGCTCTCCGGGATGCTGGTGGCGGCCCCGGCCGTGGCGGCGGATACGCCGCCGGCGGATTCCGCCCGCTCCATCCCGCCGGCGACCGAGAGTGCGTGGGCCGCCGCGGTCGCGGAGTTCCAGGCGGGGGATCCGGCACCGCTGATCCGGGCCTTCGGCAGCGAGGCGGCGCTCTCCAGCCCGATCGCCGACTACGCGCGGTATCTCCTGACCGATGCGCTCGCGCGGGCCGGCGATCTCGAGGCCGCGCGGGCCGTCGCGCTGGGCCTGGCCGAGCGTCACCCCAACAGCCGGCTGGCCGCTCCAGCGCTGTTGGCGGCGGCCACGCTCGCCGCCCACGCCGGCGCCGACGACGAGGCCCAGGTGATCCTCAAGCGCCTGATCTCGTCCTACCCGGACGCCGCCGAGGGCGCGGAGGCCCTCTACCTGCTCGGGATGATCGGCGAGGCCGGCGATCAGCGCGAAGCCGCCGTGGGCGTGTACCAGGAGTTGCGGGTGAGGGCGCCCACGACCGGCTGGGAGGACGGAGCCACCGACCGTCTCGCCGCCCTCGCCGCCGCCGGCGTGCGCGTTCCGGAGCTGTCGATCGACCAGCGTCTCCAGCGCGCCGAGCGTCTGCTGAGCGGCGGCGTCCCCAAGACGGCCGGGGAGGAGGCCGAGCGCATCGCCAAGGAGACGCGCGATTCCGGCATCGCGGTGCGCGCGCTCCGCATCGTCGCCGATGCCTCTCTGAAGATCGGCCGCTACGAGGCGGCGGCGCGGGCCCTCGAGCTGGCCGCCGGCCGCGCGCCCGCCGATCGCCGGCCCGGACTGTTGCTCGACCAGGCCCGGCTCTGGCGGCGCGCAAATCAGCGCGAGCGCGCGCTCACGGTGCTGGCCGGCGTCGAGGCGCGCGGCGTAGACGCCGAGGTGGCGGAGGCCCTCTATCTCAAGGGCCGCACGCTCGAGGAGCTGGACCGGCAGAGTCAGGCCGCGAGCGCGTACAAGGCGGTCGCCGCGCGGTATCCCGCCCGCGCGGTGGCTTGCGAGGCGCTCTGGCGCCTGGGCTGGCTGGAGTACCTGCGAGGCGATGCGCGGTCGGCCGAGCAGACATGGCTGCGTCTCATCGAGCTTCCGGGCGGGCGCGCCTGGCGACCGCCGGCCCTCTACTGGGCGGGGCGCGCCAAGGAGCAGACGGCGGGGAGCGAAGCGGCGGCCACGCTCTACCGTCGCGTGCTCGGCGAAGCGCCGCGCAGCTACTACGGTCTCCTGGCGGCCCGCCGCGTGACGGCGACGGCCGAGGCCGCGCCCGACCCGGCGATCCGTCTTCCCGCCGATCCCCGGGAGGCGATCGGCGACGATCCCGGCTTCGCGCGCGCGGATCTGCTTCGCCGCCTCGGCCTCGTCGAGTTCGCGCTCCAGGAGCTGGAGGACGTCGTGGCTCGCGCGGTCGGCGACCCCGTGCGCCTCTACGGTCTCTCGGGGGTGTACATCCGGGAGGAGCGCTACCACCTCGCCCTCCGGGTCCTCCGCCGAAACTTCGTCGCCGTGGCCGAGAGCGGCCATTCGGCGCTGCCGCGCGCCTTCTGGGAAATGTTCTATCCGTTCGGCTGGCGCCAGGAGATCACCGAGGCCTCCCAGCGTGCGGGGCTCGATCCATACTTCGTCGCGGCGCTTGTGCGCCAGGAGTCGAGCTACGACCCACGCGCCCTCTCCCCCGCCGGTGCCCGTGGGCTCATGCAGCTCATGCCCCGCACGGCCCAGATGGTGGCCGGGCACCGCGGCCTGCCTTTCCGTGACGGGCTGCTCGACGATCCGGGCGCCAATATCCAGATCGGCGCGGCTTTCCTGGCCGAGCAGCTGCGCGAATGGAGTGACCCGCGGCTGGCGCTGGCCGCCTACAACGCGGGGCCCCCCCGGATGCGCCAGTGGTGGCAGGCGCGGCGCACGAACGACATCGAGGCGTTCGTCGAGCAGATCCCCTTCGACGAGACTCGCCACTACGTCAAGCGCGTGATGTTCTACTGGGAGGAATACCGCCGGATCTACGGCGGCTCGTAGCGCGGGCCTCCGGAATCTCTTGTGCCGGAGGACGTATCTAAACGAATAGTTCGCTCATCGCCCCTCCGCTCGATCGCCAGCCGCCTTTTTTCGGAATCCCGCCCGCCCGTGGGCGCGTCCTACAAACGGGAGGAATACATGATGATGGCGAAGCGAATTCTCGTGCCGCTCGACGGTGAGGGGGCGGCCGAGGCGCTCGTACCGCTGGTCGGCGCCTTGGCCCGCGGGGTTGGATCGAGCGTTCGTCTGCTCCGGGTCTTCCCGGTTCCGGAAACGGTGGTGGGCGCGCACGGACGCACCGTCGCCTACGTCGATCAGGAGATGGCGCGTTTGACCGCGGAAGGGCTGGACGACCTGCGCCGGCTCGAGGCCCAGCTCCACGGCGTTCCCGTCGAGAGCGTGGTTCGCTTCGGAGATCCGGTCGAGGAGACCCTGGTCGAGGCCGAGGCCTTCGGGGCGGACTTGCTCGCGCTGGCGACCGCGAACCGCGGTCGGCTGCGGCGCCTGCTGGCGCCCGGCGCGGCCGAGCGGATTGCTCGGAAGGCGCCACTGCCCGTCCTCCTGCTCCGCGCGTGACGATCCGCGATGCTGGTCATGATCGATGCGGCTCCGACCGCGGCGGTCCCGGCGGGGTATCCGCGCGAGCTCGAGCGTGAGATCCGCCTCAAAGACGGCGCCGCGGCGCGGATCCGCCCGGTTCGTCCCGACGACGCCCAGCGCCTGATCGACCTCTACGACCGCCTGAGCTATACGACCGCCTACCAGCGCTTCTTCAGGGCACCCAAGCGGCTGCCGCCCGAATGGGCCCGCCTGTTCGCGAACGTGGACTATCACGGTCGCCTGGCCCTCGTGGCCGAGCACGACGCGCCGCGCGGCCCGGAGCTGGTGGGCGTGGCGCGCTATGAGCCCTCCGACGAGCCGGGGACGGTCGAAGTCGCGGTCGTCGTGCAGGACGGCTGGCAGGGCCGGGGGCTGGGCGTGATGCTTCTCAGTGACCTGCTCGCCGCGGCCGCAGCCCGCGGGATCCACCGGTTCTGCGCCTTCGTGCTGGCGGACAACTCCCGGATGCTCCGCATGCTGGCGCGCTTCACCCGCGTCGAGAAGCGCACGATCGACTCGGGGGTGGTGGAGCTCATCTTCACGCCCCGCGCGCGAACGGTCAGCGTGTAGGGGGCGCCAGGTTCCTTCGCGAACGCGCCGCCCGTGTCCGGACCGTTCGCCGCGACCGCGATGGGGCGCGCCGCCGCCCGGACCACCAGCGGCGGCGCGCGGTCACGCGCCTGAGCCCGATCTCTCCTACGGCGCGGGCGGCGGGAGGGCCGGCGCGGCGGCCGGAGGCGGCGGCGGGGGCGGAATCGCCGGGATCCAGACCCACACGTACTGCTGACCGTAGAGCTGGAGCTCGTAGCGGCCGTGCGGGTACTGGATCACCGTGGGGACGGCGGGCGCCGCCACCACCACCGGAGTCGAGTAGACCACCGGGGTCTGGTAGATGACGGCCGGCTGCGTCACCACCGTCCTGTAGACGACCTCCCGATGGTGGTAGCCGGCGTCTGCGAACCGGGGTCTCAGGAAGGGCCCAACCACCTGATTGAAGACGGCAAATGACGCCAGGCCGAGCGCGATATCGGTCGATCTGCCCGCGTAGGCGGCCGGCGCCCAGGCCGTCAGGAGCAGGGCGGCGAGGACGGTACAGGCGACGATGCGACGCATAGTCACGCCCTCCTTTCGCCCTATAAGACGGAGGGGCCCCCTTTTGTATTTATGCTCCTCGCGGGGGTGCCCGAGCGGGGCGGGTTGTGCCACACTCCTGGGGGGTGACCGGCCTCCGAGGAGTAGAGAAGGGAGGGTTCGCGATGTTCACTCCGCTCGGGCTCGACCACATCGTGCTCCGGGTCCGCGATCAGGCGGCCTCCCAGCGCTTCTACGTGGAAGTGCTGGGCTGCACCGTGGACCACGTCAACGAGAAGAGCGCGCTCGTCCAGCTGCGCTTCGGCGAGCACCTCATCGATCTGTTGCCCGCGGGCCCGACCCCGGGCGTGCCGCGCAGCGGGCTCGACCACTTCTGCCTGTCGATCCGCTGCGACGATCTGGGGAAGGCCGCCGAGGCGCTGGGCCGGCGCGGCGTGAAGCTGGAGGGCGAGGTCGTGGATCGGCGCGGCGCTTACGGTCGCGGGCCCTCGCTCTACATCCGTGATCCCGACGGTTACGTCATCGAGCTCAAGCCGCGCTGATGGTTGACAGCCGGGGCCAATCCGCCTAGATTCCCGGGCGTGCAGTGCCCCAAGTGCACCGCCCAGAACACCCCTGACGCCGTCTTCTGCGATGAGTGCGGCGGCCCGCTCGAAGCGGCCTGCGCCACCTGCGGGGACCAGAATCGGGCGGGCGCTAAGTTCTGCAAGAAGTGCGGCCGGCCGCTGGCCGCCCCCGCGCCCGAGACCTACACGCCCCCCCATCTCGCCGAAAAGATCCTGACCTCGCGCAGCGCGCTCGAAGGCGAGCGCAAGCAGGTGACGGTGCTCTTCGCCGACATCAAGGGATCGATGGAGCTGGTGGCGGATCGCGACCCCGAGGAGGTGCGCGCGCTGCTCGATCCGATCCTCTCCGGCATGATGGAGGCGGTCCATTACTACGAGGGCACCGTCAACCAGGTGTTGGGCGACGGCATCATGGCCCTCTTCGGCGCGCCGCTGGCCCACGAAGACCATGCGGTGCGGGCCTGCTACGCGGCCCTCCGGATGCAGGAGTCGGTCCAGCGCTACGGCCGGGAGATGCTGGGCCTGGCCCAGGCGCCGGTACTGATCCGCGTGGGCCTGAATTCCGGCGAAGTGGTCGTGCGCGCCATCGGCAACGATCTGCACATGGACTACACGGCGCTCGGCCAGACGACCCACCTGGCGGCGCGCATGGAGCAGATGGCAGCGCCGGGCTCCGTGCTGGCCACGGCGTCCACGCTGGATCTGGTCCGGGGCTACGTGCAGGCCCAGCCGCTCGGCCCCGTCCAGGTCAAGGGGCTGGAGACGCCGGTCCCTGTCTACGAGATTATCGGCACCACGCGCGCACGCTCACGGCTGCAGGCGGCCGGCCCGGCCGGCCTCACGCCCCTGGTGGGACGACGGGAGGAGATGGCGCGGCTCCGCGCCGCGCTCGACCGCGCGGGCGCGGGGCGCGGTCAGGTGGTGGCGCTGACGGGCGAGCCCGGCGTCGGCAAGTCGCGCCTGCTCTACGAGCTCGTGCATTCGCCCGCCGTCGATGGCTGGTCGGTGCTGGAAAGCGTCGCCGTCCCCTATGGCAAGGCGACGGCGTACCTGCCGGTGGTGGACCTGCTCCGGGGCGCCTTCCAGATCGACAGCCGCGACGACGCCGCCACGATCCACGAGAAGATCGCCGCCCGGCTGTCGGCCCTGGACATGACGCTGGGGGAGACGATTCCTGCTCTGCTCTCGCTGCTGGACGCGCTGCCCGAGGCGAGCCCGTTCCGCGCGCTCGATCCGACCGAGCGCCGCCGGCAGACGCTGGCGGGCCTCAACCGCCTGCTGATCGCCGAGAGCCGTGTCCGCCCCGTGCTGCTCGTCGTCGAAAATCTCCAATGGGTGGACTCGCAGACGCGGGCCTTCCTCGACGCGCTGGTCGAGAGCCTGCCCACCCTGCCGATCCTCCTGCTGGTGAGCTACCGACCTGAGTACGAGACCGGCTGGGCGGGCCTGCCTCAGCACGCCCGGCTGCGCGTGGGTCCGCTGCCGCCCGCCGAGGCCCGGGAGCTGCTGCGAGTGCTGATGGGCGACGACGCCGGGCTGACGTCGCTCGTGCGGGCGCTGATCGACCGGATCGGGGGCAATCCCTTCTTCCTCGAAGAGAGCGTCCGGAGCCTGGCGGAAACCGGCGTCCTGGAGGGCACACCGGGCGCCTACCTCCGCAGCGACCGCTCCCCGGCGGTGGAGATCCCGGCCACGATCCGGGCGATCGTGGCCTCCCGCATCGACCGCCTCGCTCAGGACGACAAGCGCCTGCTCCAGGCCGCCTCCATCATCGGCAAGGACGTGCCCCTCAGGCTGCTGGAGCCGATCGCCGAGCTGTCGGCGCCCGCGCTGCGCCCTGCCCTGGCCCGCCTCCAGGCAGCGGGGTTCCTGCACGAGCGCGAGCTCCTGCCCGATCCAGAGTTCACGTTCATCCACGCGCTCACGCACGAGGTGGCGTACGCCGGTGTGCTCCACGAGCGCCGCCGCGTGCTCCACGCCCACGTCGCCGAGGTGATCGAGCAGCGCCTGGCCGACGCGGTCGAGCGGCTCGCCTACCACGCGTTTCGCGGTGAGGCCTGGGAGAAGGCCGTGACGTACGCGCGGCTGGCCGGCGTCCGGGCCGTCGCGCGCGCCGCCAACGTGGAGGCCGTCGCCTGTTTCGAGCAAGCCCTGGCCGCGCTCGAGCATCTGCCCGACAGTAGCAGCGCCGAGACGCTGGTCCAGGCGACCGACCTGCGGCTGGACCTGCGCCCGCCGCTGCTGCAGCTCGGGCGCCTCAACGAGGTGCTCTCGCGATCGCTGGAGGCCGAGCGGCTGGCCAGTCGCCTCGGAGACGATCGACGGCTGGCGAACGTCTACACGTACCTGATCAACTACCACTACCTCAAGGGGGAGCCGGACCTGGCGATCGAGTACGGCGAGCGCTGCCTGGCCATCGCGGAGGCCAGCGACGACGAGACGCTCCGCGCGCTGGCCGGGCGTTACATGGGGCACATCTTCCACACGCTCGGCCAGTACCGGCGGGCGCAGCGGATCTTCACGGAGAACGTCGAACGGTTGGAGGCCTCGCCGCTCGCGGGGGAGGCGGCGCCGCCGTCGGTCTCCTACGCCGCCTCGACGGCCTGGCTGGCCTTCACGCTGGCCGAGCTGGGCGAGTTCGACTTCGCCGACGCCTACCTCGTCCGGGCGGAGAAGGCCGCCAACGCCGACGGCCACGCCTACAGCCAGGCGATCGCCTGGACGCTGACCGGGCTCGTCCGCGCCCGTCAGGGCCGGTTCGAGGAGGCGCTCCCGCCGCTCGAGCGCAGTCTCGAGGCGTGCCGGGAGCGCCAGCTCGCGATCTGGCAGCCGATCCCGTCCTCGCTGCTGGGGCTGACCCTGGCCACCCTCGGCCGGCCCGACGAGGGTGTCCTCCTGCTGGAAAGTGGTGTGGCGCTCACCGAGGAGCTCGGCGTCAAGTCGTACCTCGCCCTCTGGACCGCTCATCTCGCCGAGGGGCTGCTGGCTGCGGGCCGGCTCGACCAGGCTCTGGCCACCGCCGAGCAGGCGCTCGAGCTGGCGATCGCTCACCGCGAGCGCGGCCATCAGGCGTGGGCCCTCCACGTGCTGGGCGAGATCGCGGCGCACCCTGAGGCGGCCGACTTCGACCGGGCGGAAACCTCACAGGCCCAGGCGCTCGCCCTGGCCAGGACACTGGAGATGCGTCCCCTGGTGGGCCGCTGCCGCCTCGCGCTCGGTCAGCTCTATCGGCGGACGGGCAACGCTGTGCGCGCCGAGGAGCACTTGGCGTCCGCCACCGAGCTGTTCTGCGAGATGGGCATGAGCCGGTGGCTGAAGGAGGCGGAGGCCTCGCTCCGGGCGCTGGGGCGCATGTTCATCGTCGCCCGGGATCATCCGGCCCTGCACGCCTACCTGGAGCAGGCCTTCACGGGGGACGAAGCGATTCGGATCGTCCTCGATCGCCGTCGGGGCGAGCGGCGGCAGGTTCCGGACGGGCACGTGAGGGAGCGACGGCAGGCGGAGCGCCGGCTCCGCGCCGATGTGGACGCTCGGCTGCGCGCCCGCGCGCTGGTGGTCGTGAACTAGTACCAGGCCCAGTGGCCGGGGACCCAGACCCACCCTGCCCAGCTCCACGCCCAGAAGCCGGGCATCCAGAAGGCTCTCGGGACGACGACGTGCGATTGCGGCACCACGATGACGGCCCGCGGCGCCGCGTGCGGGTGAACGTGGTGCGGGCGGTGCGGGTGAACGTGGTGCGGGCGGTGCGGGTGAATATGGTGCGGGCGGTGCGCGCGGTTCTGCAGACCCCACGCGCGCCAGGGGTCGATCCGGTCGCTCGACCACGCCGGGGCGCCTGCCCCCAGCGTCAGGACCGTTGCGATAGCGAACGCGATCGTCAATAGTACAAGCCGCACAGCCCCCGCGGGCCGGGCCCCGCCTGCCCGAGGCGAGACGAAGTGAGTCGTTTTCATCCCCTACCTCCTGGCCTACAATGGCGCTTCCTGACCTACACCTAAGTTTGACGTGTCGGGCGCGGTCGATGTTTAGCGGCCGGGCGTCGGTGGGAGGAGTGGTGGAAGAGATGGCGGTGGGGCCGGTGACCTCGCGACGCGGCGCAGGCCAGGCGACGGAGGCGCGGGCGCCGCGCGACCTGCGCGAGTGGATCGCCGCGGTGGACAAGCTCGGCCAGCTCAAACGGATCACGGAAGAGGTGAGCCGCAACGAGGAGATGGGGGCCATCACCTACATGGCCCACCAGGAGATCGGCGCCCCGGCGCTGCTGTTCGAGCGGATCAAGGAGTCGCCGAAGGGCTTCCGCGCGCTGTGGAACCCGATCGGCTCCAGCGTCGACCGCTTCGCCTTGGCGATGGGCGAGCCGCCGGGGCTCAGCGTGATGGAGCTGATCCAGCGGTGCCGGATCAAGTTCGCCAGCCCGATCCCGCCCGTCGTCGTCGAGGGCGAGGGCGCCTTCGTCAACGAGAACCACCTGCGCGACGACAAGGTGGACCTCCGCGCGTTCCCGGCCGCGCGCCACTGGGCGGGCGACGGCGGCGAGTACATCGGCACCTGCGACGCCATCATCACCCGCGACCCCGACGGCGGCTGGCTGAACGTCGGCTGCTACCGCCAGATGGTGCAGGGCAAGAACCAGGTCGGGCTCTACCTGTCGCCCGGGAAGGACGCGCGGCTGCACATCGAGCGCTACTGGAGCCGCAACGAGCCGTGCGAGGTGGTGATGTGCTGGGGCATCGACCCCGCCATGTTCATCGCCGCCTCGCAGACCTTCCCCAAGACGGTCTCGGAGCTGGACTACATCGGCGGCCTGATGGGGCGGCCGGTGGAGCTGGTGAAGGGCGACGCCACCAGTCTCTATTACCCCGCGCGCGCGGAGATCGTGGCCGAAGGGATCCTCCCGCCGAACTCCCAGAAGCTCGAGGGCCCGTTCGGCGAGTTCACGGGATATTACGGGAGGCCCGAAGACTTCGCGTTCCTCGTCGAGATCAAGGCGGTGCACTATCGCGACAACCCGATCTTGACCCACGCGCTCATGGCCGACTATCCGGCCAACGAGTGCGCGCTGCTCTACGCGGTGGCGCGCTCGGCGCGCGTCTGGAGCGATCTCGACAAGCTCGGCGTGCCCGGCATCAAGGGCGTGTACGCGCACCCGGCGGCGGCCGGCGGGTTCGGCATGACCGTGGTATCGCTGGAGCAGCGCTACGCGGGGCACGCGCCCCAGGCTCTGGCGCTGGCGGCCCAGTGTCCGGGCGGGGCGTACTTTTCGAAGTGGATCATCGCGGTGGACGAGGACGTGGATCCCTCGAACACGAACCAGGTGATCTGGGCGATGGCCACGCGGTGCAATCCCATCGAGGACATCGACATCCTGCGCCAGACGTGGTCCACGTGGCTGGACCCGACGCAGAACCCGCCGGAGGAGCGGCCGTACGGCTCCAAGGCGCTGGTCAACGCGTGCATGGAGCACCGGTACATCAAGCAATTCTCCAAGCGGACGAAGGTTCGTCGCTCCGTGTACGAGTCCGTGGCGGCCCGGTGGGAGGCCCTGGGCTTCAAGGGCACGCCCCCCAGGCTCTGGGCGCTGGAAGACTGACGGGGCGGCGGGACGAGACGACGGGCGGGCATGCGTGATCTGAGAGAGTGGCTGGAGCGCGTGGAGCGGCTGGGCATGCTCCACCGCGTGGCCGCCGAGGTCGACCGCGACGAGGAGATGAGCGCGGTCACGTACCTGGCCGGCCAGTCGCTGGACGCCCCCGCGCTGCTCTTCGAGCGAATCAAGGGATACCCGCGCGGGTTCCGCGTGCTCTGGAACCTGCTCGGCGGGAGCGTGGCCCGGACGGCGATCGCGCTGGGCGAAGCGCCCGACATCGGCGTCGTCGACCTCGTCCAGCGCGTCAGGACCAAGCTCGCGCGCTCGATTCCCCCCGTGCTGGTCGACGCCGCCGAGGCGCCCGTGAACGCGAACCACATGATCGGTGCCGAGGTCGATCTCGTTCGCTTCCCCGCGCCCCGCCACTGGCCCGGCGACGGCGGGCGGTACATCGGCACTGCCGACGCCGTCATCACCCGTGATCCCGACGGCGGCTGGCTCAACGTCGGCACCTACCGCCAGATGGTGCAGGGCAGGGCCCAGGTCGGGCTCTATCTCTCGCCCGGGAAGGACGCGCGGCTGCACATCGAGCGGTACTGGGCCCGCAACGAGCCCTGCGAGGTCGTCGCCGTCTGGGGAGTCGATCCCGCCCTGTTGATCGCCGGCTCCCAGACCTTCCCCAAGAACGTCTCCGAGCTCGACTTCATCGGCGGCCTCGTGGGCCATCCCGTCGAGCTCGTGAAGGGTCAGGTGGTGAGCCTGCCCTACCCGGCCCGGGCCGAGATCGTGATGGAAGGCGTCATCCCGCCGAACTCCCAGAAGCTCGAGGGGCCGTTCGGCGAGTTCACCGGCTACTACGGCCGGCCCGAGGACCTGGCCTTCCTCGTCGAGGTGAAGGCCATTCACTACCGCGACGATCCGATCCTCACCAGCGCCCTGATGGCGGATTATCCGGCCTCCGAGCAGGGAATGTTCTTCGCCGTGGCGCGCTCGGCGCGCATCTGGACGGACCTCGACCGGCTCGGCGTGCCCGGCATCAAGGGCGTGTGGGCACACCCGGCGGCGGCCGGCGGGTTCGGCATGACGGTGGTGTCGCTGGAGCAGCGCTACGCGGGGCACGCGCCCCAGGCCCTGGCGCTGGCGGCGCAGGTTCCCGGGGGGGCGTACTTCACGAAGTGGATCATCGCGGTGGACGAGGACGTGGATCCCTCGAACATGAACCAGGTGATCTGGGCGATGGCCACGCGGTGCAATCCGGTCGAGGACATCGACATCCTGCGCCAGACGTGGTCCACGTGGCTGGACCCGACGCAGAACCCGCCGGAGGAGCGGCCGTACGGCTCCAAGGCGCTGGTCAACGCCTGCATGGAGCACCGCTACCTGAAGCAGTTCTCCAAACGCACCAAAGTCCGCCGGTCGGTCTACGAGGCGGTCGCCGCCAAGTGGTCCCGGCTCGGCTTCACGGGCGAGGCGCCGAAGCTCTGGGCCCTCGACGACCAGGAGGTCCACGAATGATCCGCCTTCTCATTTTCGGCCTGGCGCTGCTCGCCACCGTCGCCGTCGCGGAGGCGCAGCTCCCCAAGCAGGTGACGCTCGCCACCAACCCGCCCGGCACCGTGTTTTACGCCGTCGCCAGCGGGCTGGCCAAGGTCGCCAGCGGCGCCGCCGGATACCAGATGGTCGTCCAGCCCTACACCGGCACCAGCACGATGCTGCCGCTGCTCAACACCGGCGAAGTCGACTTCGGCCTCGTCAACGCCGTCGACATGGGGCTCTCCTACCGCGGCCCCGGCTTCAAGATCGGCGGCCGCAACCCCTTCCCCCACGCGCCGAATCTGAGATTGGTCATGCGCGGCTCGCCGCTCATGGTGGGGCTGCTCGTGCGCAAGGACTCGCCCATCAAGAGCGTCTACGACCTCAGGGGCAAGCGGATGACCGGCGAGTACCCGGCGCACCTGGCCGTCTGGTACAACATGTTCGGCCACCTCTCGAGCGCCGGCCTCACCTGGAACGACGTGAAGGTCGTCCCGGTGCCGGCCGTCAACGACGGCGTGGATGCCCTCGTGCAGGGGCGGACCGAGGTCACCCAGCACGCCCTGAACTCGGCCAAGGTCAAGGAGGCCGATTCCATCGTCGGCGTGCGCCACGTCTCTATCGACTGCTCGCCCGAGGGCGAAAAGCGCCTGCGGGCGGCGGTGCCGGGCTATTACCCCCGCTGGGTCAAGGCCGGCACGGCCACGGCGGTCGGGGAGGACACGTGCGTCATCGCCTACGACACCTACCTGGCCGCCGGCAAGAGCCTGCCCGATCCGGTGGTCGAGGCTGCGCTGAAGGCGCTCTGGGACAACGAGAGCCGGCTCGCGCCGCTGCACCCGATGCTCCGCGAGTGGACGCGGGACCGGGCCGTCGGCCTCGACGTGACGATCCCCTACCATCCGGCCGCCATTCGCTTCTACAAGGAACGGGGCCTGTGGAAGCCGGAAATGGACCAGGCGCAGCAGAAGCTGCTCGCGGTGACCCCATGAGCGGGCCTGCGCTGCGCCGGCTGGGAGCAGCGCTCGCGCTCGGCGCCACCGCGCTGGCGGCGCCCGCGGCCGCGCAGAAGGCCGCCAGCATCGGCACCAACCCGCCGGGCAGCGTCTTCTACGCCATCGGCAGCGGCCTGGCCAAGGTGGCGGGGGATGCCGGTGCCGCGAAGCTCACCGTCCAGCCCTACGCCGGGACGAGTACCTTCGTGCCGCTGCTCGAATCGGGCGAGCTGGAGCTGGGGGTCAACAACGCGGTCGACATGGGCCTGGTCTACCGGGGGCCGAAGTTCACGATCGGCGGCCGGAACCCGTTTCCGCACGGGCCGAGCCTCCGTGTGGTGATGCGTGGGGCGCCGCTGATGATCGCGCCGGTCGTCCGTCGCGACTCGCCGATGAAGACCATTCACGACGTCAAGGGCAAGCGGGTGACCGGCGAGTACCCGGCCAACCTCGCCATCTGGTACAACGTCTTCGGGGCGCTGGCCAGCGCCGCCCTCACCTGGAACGACGTGCGGGTGGTCCCGGTCCCGGCCCTGAACGACGGCATCGACGCGCTAGTGCAAGGGCGGGCCGACGTGTCGTCCTACGCCCTGAACGGCGCCAAGGTGCGGGAGGCGGACGCCGCCGTCGGCGTGCGCCACCTGTCCATCGACTGCTCGCCGGAAGGCGACAAGCGGCTGCGCGCGGCGGTGCCGGGCTACTACCCGCGCCGGGTGAAGAAGGGCGAGGCACTGGCGGTCGCGGACGACATGTGCGCGGTCGCCTACGACATCTACGTCGTCGCCGGCCGGGGCGTCGACGAGGGGCTGGTGGAGGGCATGCTGCGCTCGGTCTGGGAGCACGGCGACAAGCTCCTGCCGCTGCATCCGATCTTCCGTGAATGGGCGCGGGAGCGGCTGGCCAGCGCCGAGGTCACGATGCCCTATCACCCGGCCGCCGTCCGCTTCTTCCGGGACAAGGGCGTGTGGACGGCCGAGATGGAGCGGGTCCAGCAGCAGCTCCGGCAGCTCTCCCGCTGAGCGCGTGGGCGACAAGTTCCGCGCGCTGACGGGCGTCCCGCAGGCGCTGGAGTGTGCGCTCCTCGCTCTCCTGACGCTCGTAGGCGCGCTCTGGTCGCTGGAGGTCCACCACTACCTGCCGGTCGCCTTCTTCAAGGAGCAGTACCTCGGCCTCTTCCTGGCGCTGGCGCTGGCGGCCGTCTTCGTCGGCGTGAAGGCGCGCGCGACGGAGGCGCCCGGCCGCGTGCCCTGGTACGACTGGCTGCTCGCGCTGGGCGGCGCCGGCGTCGGCCTCTACATCACCGTGCTCTACCCGCGGATCGCCTACCAGCTCGGCGTGGCGACGTGGGACAAGGTGGGGCTGGGCGCGCTGGCCATCCTGCTGGTGCTGGAGGCGACCCGGCGGCTCGTGGGCTGGGTGATGGTGGGGCTCGGCGCCGCGTTCATCCTCTACGCCAAGTTCGCCTTCCTCTTCCCCGGGCTGCTCGGCGGCAAGGGCTCGAGCTGGGAGCGCATCGCCGTCTACCTCTACCTGGACACCAACAGCCTGCTCGGCCTGCCCGTGTCGGTGACGGCCGGCATGGTGGTGGCCTTCATCTTCTTCGGCCAGATGCTCTACGCCGTGGGCGGCGACCGGTTCCTCACCGACCTCGCCCTGGTGGCGATGGGCCGCTACCGCGGCGGGCCCGCGAAGGTCTCGGTGGTGGGCTCGTGCCTGTTCGGGACGGTCTCGGGCAGCGCGGTGTCCAACGTGGTCGTGGACGGGCCGATCACCATTCCTATGATGAAGCGCACCGGCTACGCGCCGCACGTGGCCTCGGCCATCGAGGCGGTGGCCTCCACCGGCGGCCAGATCATGCCCCCGGTCATGGGCGTGGCGGCCTTCCTCATCGCCGAGTTCCTCGCCATTCCCTACTCGGAGGTGGCGCTGGGCGCCCTGATCCCCGCACTCCTCTACTACCTGGCGATCTTCGTCCAGGTGGACCTGGAGGCCGCCAAGCACGGCCTGCAGGGGCTGCCCCGCGAGCAGCTGCCGCGCCCGGGCGAGGTGATGCGGCGGGGGTGGGCCTTCCTGGTGCCGCTGGCCATCCTGCTCTACACGCTCATGATCGCCGTGTGGGAGGCGGGCAAGGCGGGGATGGCGGCGGTGCTGGCCACCATCGTCATCGGATTCCTGCAGCGCGAGGGCCGCCTGACCCCGGCGCGGCTCGGCCGCGCGATGATCGGGACCGGGCGCATCCTGCTCGACATCATCGCCATCACGGCGGTGGCGGGCCTGGTGATCGGCGCGCTCCAGCTCTCGGGCCTCGGCTTCAAGTTCTCGATGCTCCTCGTGAACGTGGCCGGCGGCAGCTCGCTGGCGCTGCTGTTCCTCAGCGCCATCGTCTGCATCATCCTGGGCATGGGGATGCCCACGGCCATCATCTACGTGATGCTGGCCGTCCTGGTGGGGCCCGCGCTGGTGCAGCTCGGCGTCGCGCCGCTGGGCGCGCACCTCTTCCTCTTCTACTTCGGGATGCTCTCGATGATCACGCCGCCGGTGTGCCTGGCGACCTACGCCGCGGCCTCCATCGGCGGCGCGGACTTCATGAAGACGGGCTGGACCGGGATGCGCCTGGGGATCGTGGCTTACGTGGTGCCGTTCGTCTTCGCGTACCATCCCGCGCTGCTCATGAAGGGCTCGGCCCTGGACATCGCGCTCGCCGCCGGCACCGCTGTCCTCGGCGTCGTCCTGCTCGGCATCGGCGGCGCGGGCTACCTGTTCCGCCCGCTCGGCTGGGGCCAGCGCGCCTGGGCCGCGCTGGCCGGCCTGCTGCTCCTGCCGCCGCTCTCGAGCTGGGTGTGGGTCGTCGCCAACGTGGCGGGCCTCGCGCTCGGGCTCCTGCTCGTGCTCGTCGAGTGGGCCGCGACCTCGCGAGCGATCCAACCCCTCACGCCCCGGGCGGGCCATCCGCGGCCCGCGCCGGGCTCAAGGACTCCACTACAGCCATGAAGATCGACATCTTTCCCCACATCCTCCCCCGGAAGTACTTCGACCGGATGCTGCAGGTCGCGCCGCAGGGCTTGCACATGCAGAAGCGAATATCGGGCGTCCCGGTCCTGGTCGACCTGGACCAACGGCTCCGGATCATGGACCGCTACGAGGGCTACGTGCAGGTCCTCACGCTGGCGGCCCCGCCCATCGAGGTCGCCGCCGGCCCCGACGTGAGCCCCGAGCTGGCCCGGCTGGCCAACGACGAGATGGCCGCGCTGGTCGGCAAGCACCCCGACCGGTTCGTCGGCTTCGTGGCCTCACTGCCCATGAACAACCCCGACGCGGCGCTCAAGGAGATCGACCGCGCCATCGACCAGCTCGGCGCCACCGGCGTGCAGATCTTCAGCAACGTCAACGGCCGGCCGCTCGATCGACCGGAGTACCAGCAGCTCTTCGCGCGCATGGCCGAGCGCCGGCTGCCCATCTGGATGCACCCGGCCCGGCCGCCGAGCTTCCCCGACTACGCCGGCGAGCCGCGCTCGAAGTACGACATCTGGTGGGCGTTCGGCTGGCCGTACGAGACGAGCGCGGCGATGGCGCGCCTGGTCTTCTCCGGCATCTTCGACCGACACCCCGACCTGGTGATCATCACCCACCACATGGGCGCGATGATCCCGTTCTGCGCGGGGCGCATCGGCGGCGGGCTCGATCAGCTCGGCAGCCGCAGCGACGACCCCGACGACGTCGGCGCGCTAAAGCGTCTCCGGAAGCGCCCCATCGACTACTTTCGGATGTTCTACGGCGACACCGCGCTCTTCGGCGCCTGGCACGCCATGGAGAGCGGCCTGGCCTTCTTCGGCGCCGACCAGATCCTCTTCGGCACCGACATGCCCTTCGACCCCGAGAAGGGGACCGGCTTCATCCGCGACACGATCGCCGCGATGGAGCGCATGCGGGCGCCGGCGGAGGACAAGGCCAAGATCTACGAGGGCAACGCGCGGCGGCTCCTGAAGCTGCGCCTCCGCTGAGGGGATCAGTCATGGGCGAGCCGGTCCAGTTCAACCCGCTGCTCCCGGAGGTCATCGCCGACCCCTATCCGCTCTACCGGCGGCTGCGCGCCGAGGACCCCGTGCACCTGAGCCCGATGGGCGTGTGGTTCCTCGCGCGCTACGACGACGCGGCGATGATCCTGCGCGATCCCCGCTTCGGCAAGAGGGGCTACCAGCAGCTTCTCACCGCGCGCTTCGGGCGCGAGGGGCTCGGCCGGTCGATGCTCTTCCAGGACCCGCCCGATCACACGCGCCTGCGCACGCTCGTAAGCAAGGCCTTCACCCCGCGGGTGATCGAGAGCATGCGCGACAAGATCCAGGGGATCGTGGACCGCCTGCTGGACGACGTGAAGGGCAAGGAGACGATGGACGTCATCGCCGATCTCGCCTATCCGCTGCCCGTCAACGTCATCTGCGAGATGGTGGGCGTCCCGGCCGGAGACCGCGGGCGCTTCGAGCAGTGGGCGCACGACATCGCGCGCAGCCTCGACGCCATCGCCTTCCCCGATCCCGAGATCGTCGAGCGGGCCAACCGTGCCGAGGACGGGCTGAACGCCTACTTCCACGGGCTCGTGGCGGAGCGACGGCGGGCGCCGCGCGCGGATCTCCTGACCGCCCTCATCGCCGCCGAGGAGGCGGGCGACCGGCTGAGCACCAGGGAGCTGTTCGCCACGGGGATCCTCCTCTTCATCGCCGGCCACGAAACGACCGTGAACCTCATCGGCAACGGCACGCTGGCCCTGCTGCGCCACCCCGACCAGATGCAGCGCCTGCGGGATGACCCGTCGCTCATCGCGACCGCCGTCGAGGAGCTCCTGCGCTACGACAGCCCCGTGCAGCGCACGGGCCGCATCGTCTACGAGGACGTCGTCCTCGACGGCAAGACCATCCCCAAGGGCGCGCTCGCCGTCGGCCTGCTCGGCGCGGCCAACCGCGACCCCGCGCAGTTCACCGACCCCGACCGCCTGGACATCACGCGCGGCGCCAACCAGCACCTGGCCTTCGGCTGGGGCATCCACTTCTGCCTGGGCGCCCCGCTGGCGCGCCTGGAGGGCCAGATCGCCATTGGCACGCTGCTCCAGCGCCTGCCGCGCCTGGCCCTGGCCACCGAGCGGCTCGAGTGGCGGGAGACCTCGACGCTGCGCGGGCTGAAGGCGTTGCCGGTCGCGCTTTGACAGTCTGGATCAGACGCCGTCGCCGCCCCACCTCCTAACGACAGCCCCGGGGGCGGCGCGGGGCGGCTCGTTCTGGTCAACCGTCTGGTCGTCACGACTGAATTCTTTGCAGAGCCCTCAGACCCTCCCTGTAACATGCTGCCCAGATATGCGCGCGGCGATGCGATTTTGGCGTTAGCAGCGGCCGCGGGTCCGGCGGCCGGCGGCCGGCGACACACAAGGAGGGGGGGCTTCGCATGAGACACGGCAAAGCGGCAGTTCTCACCCTGCTCATGGCGCTGATGGTCTTCCTGCCGACAGCGGCCCTGACGGATGAGAGTGGTGGACTGCCATCGGTCGACGTCCGAGTCACCACCCTCGAAGGCCAAGTGGCCGCCCTGCAGGCGGCGTTCGATGCCCGGGTCGCCGCCCTGGAAGGCCAGCTGGCCGATCT